>JAHEDC010000048.1 GCA_024641425.1 Verrucomicrobiales bacterium
CACGCCGTTCGGCAAGACGCCGCAGATTCGCAGCTTCCCGGTCAACGTTATCTTCAACCTGGGCATGGTCGAGTTCGACAGCTTCTACGTCTACATGCCGATGCAGGCGGCGCAGACCTACTTCAAGCTCTACGAGGACGTGCTGAAGCCGGGCGTGGCGCCGCCTGGGCCAGATGCGACGGACGCCGAGATCGATGCGGCGTATGCGCGGCAGTATCAGGCGACGGCCGTTGAGGTGTTCATCGACAACCCGGACAATGTTGGGGCGGTGCGCGAGCGTATCCAGAACCAGATCGATCGTCCCCTGATCCTGTACGACTGGCAGCAACGCAACGAGACGTTCTTTTCGGCGCTGCAGGTCGAGCGGGTGGTGATGTTCACCATCCTGTCGATGATCATCCTGGTTGCCGCCTTCAACATCATTTCGAGCCTGATCATGCTGGTCAAGGACAAGGGCAGCGACATTGCGGTGTTGCGCACGATGGGTGCGACGCGTGGTTCGATCATGCGCATCTTTTCCATGACCGGCACCGCGATCGGGGTGGCCGGAACCCTCAGCGGCCTGGCGCTGGGTCTGCTCGTCGCCTCCAATGCGGAATCGTTGCGTGCCTTCATTTCCAATCTGACCAACGTGCCGATTTTTCCGCCCGAAGTGTTCTTTCTGTCGAGCCTGCCGTCCAAGATCGACGTGACCGAAGTCTCGGTGGTGGCCGGGCTGGCGCTCGGGTTGAGTTTCCTTGCGACGCTTTATCCGGCCTGGCGCGCCGCGCAGTACGACCCAGTCGAGGCGCTGCGCTATGAGTGAGCCGCATCTGAGGCTGAAGGGGGTCCACCGGCACTACGGCAAGGGCGAGACGCTGGTGCGTGTGCTCGAAGCCGCGGACCTTACGGTCGAGAGCGGGGAGCTGGTCGCCATTGTCGCGCCATCCGGGGCCGGCAAGTCGACACTGCTGCATTTGAGCGGGCTGCTCGAACGCCCTCAGTCGGGCGAGATCGAGATCACCGGGATGTCGACCATGGCGCTGTCCGAGCGTGGGCGCACCCTGCTGCGCCGCAACACCATCGGCTATGTCTATCAGTTCCATCATCTGCTGCCCCTCATATTTGCCAACGGTTTGTTGTTAGTGGCCATCCCGGAGGCGCTGGTCGCCCAAGGCGGCGACGCGGCAACGCTGGAAAGCCTTGTCGCCGCGCGCGAGGCGCGATTGGGGGAGATGATCGAGGATTTGAAGCGCCTGTCCGATCAGGTCGAGCAGCGGGTCGACTACACGGTGAACCTTCTTGCTGGGGTGACGGATTCGAACGAGACGGCCTCCAAGGTGGCGAAAGTCAAGACGAACGCCATCGATCTTCTCAAACAGGGGATTCTCCTCAATGACCGGCGGAAGCGGGATCTTGAGGAGCAACGCCGGACGGGAGGAACCGGACTGAGTGCGGAGGAGTTGACGAAAATGATCGAATGGATCGATAGGCGCATTGAGACCCGAAAGGGCCAAATGATGACGCTGGCCAAATCGCTGCCCATCCGTGAGGAAGTCGAACGGTACCTCAAAACCACTCGCGAATCATCCCGCTGGCGGCGAGACTGGAATGATTCGAGTTACGAAGTCAATCCCGAGTGGCGGCATAATCGCAAGGTTTCCGGGCTTTCTGCCGTTGAGAGAAAAGAGCTGATCGCCGCTGTGGACGATGATATCATGCGCCTGGAACGTTCTCTGGCGAGCATTGAGGAGTCCATTTCGAAAGTAAAATCGGACCCGGTGAAGGCGATACTCGAAGAAGACAGGGCGCGGGTTTCGACGTCCCTTGAAACCCGTCGAGCTCAAAAGACCGAATTGGAGAATCCGGTCGAACCGAACACGAGTCCCGTTGATGAGGAAGGGCTTGCGTGGCTGATCGACGAGTTTGATACGGCTGTCGCGGATCTTCGGGAAGATGTGACGAGGGTTCGAGCTCTTGAGGACAATGTCAAGGCGGGCCGGGCGAACATCAACCGCCTGAAAGCGCGCGCCAAGAAGGAGGAATAAGCCCGGCTTTTCCGGCTTCCATTGGACTGGCGCGCGGGCGACCTGCCCGGTCTAAGTGCCAATGTTAGAGCCGTGCTTGACTTATGCCGGATTGTTGCGAATTTTCACAAATGGCAGTGAAAGCAGCAGCGATCCCGAAGAAGTCGATTTACCGTCTCTCGCTTTACCAGCGTTGTCTTGACATGCTGAAGGCGAACGAAATCGAAACGGTGTCGTCCGAAGCCCTCGCCAAGGCGGCGGGGGTGAAATCGACGCAATTGCGAAAGGATTTGGCGTACTTCGGGCAAATCGGGACGCGAGGGCTGGGCTATAACGTCGGGGCCCTGTCCGAAATGATTCAGGAGGTGCTGGGAACGAATAGTCTTCAGCCGGTGATCCTCGTGGGTGTGGGAAATCTGGGGTCGGCCCTGCTTCGTTACAATGGTTTCAGGAAGGAGGGCTTCGAGATCACAGCGGCCTTCGATTCCAGCCTCGACAAGGTTCGGGTTGTCGAGGGCGTTCGGGTGAAGGTGTATCCGGCGGCGGAAATGGAGGTCTACGTCCGACGGCACGGGGTAAAAATGGCCATAATGGCCGTACCGGGGGAAGCGGCGCAGCCCGTTGCGAACCAGCTGGTCGCCTCGGGGGTCGTCGGTATTCTCAATTTCTCTCCGACGGTGCTCCAGGTTCCTGAGAATGTAATTGTGAACTCGGTCGACTTGGCGCTGGAACTCGAGCATCTGAGCTACTACGTCCGGTGAACCACGAGGTGGACGAGAAGGGGTGGCATCGTGTTCCTGTGGACGATTTCGATTTGGCCGCGACCCTCGACTCGGGGCAGATCTTTCATTGGAGCGCCCACGAGTGGGCCGGAAAGGCGGGCTTCCTGGGAACGGTGGGGAATCTCCCGGTGTTTCTAGTACAGGAGAGGAACCTCATCATGGCGCGCTCGGCGCAGGAGATCGAGGCTGCAATCCCGTTTTTCGGGCTGCGACATGAGATGGCGAGGATCAAGGCGACATTCCCAGCCGATGATCCGCACCTCGCGGCGGCCGTGGCATTCTCGCCCGGACTGAGGATCTGCCTCCAGCCGAAATGGGAATGTCTCGCCACCTTCATCACGTCTTCGCTGAAGCAGGTTCCGCACATCCGGCAGATCTCGCTCAGGCTTCGGGAACGCTTCGGCACGCCCTTGCGGGCGTCCTGCGGGGCGACGGTGCACGCGTATCCCGAACCGTCCGCGCTGGGCGAGGCGGGCGAGGCGGAATTGCGTGCCTGTGGACTGGGATTCCGGGCGAAGGGCCTGCACCTTGCGGCGGAAAGGATCGGGAAAGGCGAGGTCTGCCTGGATGGATTGGACGCGCTGAGCGACGAGGAGGTTCGCGCCGCCCTCCGCTCGCTCCACGGCGTCGGAGAAAAGATTGCGACCTGCACCTTGCTCTTCGCCTATGGTCGGCTCGGTGCCTTTCCCGTGGATGTCTGGATCGGTCGCGTTCTGCGGGAATTGTATTTCAAGCGTTCGCGCAAGGCGCCCGCGGATGGCGAGTTGAAGCGATTTGTCGGGCGGCATTTCGGGGAGTATGCTGGTTACGCCCAGCAATACCTCTTCCATTTTGCGCGGAAAAACGCTAGGAAGGTGCGCTAGTTGATTCTTTGTCTTTTGTCTGTCCATCCATGCTGAACCGAGGTCGTCTCCACATTTGTTCCATTGCATGACCGAAAACCGTTACATCGGTGCCGCGGTTGGCGGATCGTTTGCGATCCATCTCGTGGGCTGCGTTTTGGCCATTTTCCTCCTCGCGGGAAAGGATTTCCTCGCGTCCCGTGTTCCCGAGAGGGAAGTGTTTTCCCCGCCGCCCCCTGCCGAGGAGGAAAGGATGGTTCTCACGCCCGATATGATCATCGTGGAGCAGAAGACCCGCCAGACAGACGATGCGAAGCTGGCACGCGAGGATTTCCTCGACGCCACGGGAATGCGCGAGGCCGCGACGGCGGATCCTTCCGCGCGGCTGGAGGCGGACCGCAATACCTCGGCGGGTAGCGAGATCGACGCCACTCCCGATCCGAACGGCTCCCCCGACCTCCCCTCGCAGAAGGGCGAAAACATCGCTTCCATTCACATTGTGGTGTCCGCGCCCGTCTCCAGCGCTCCGTTGACGGGAGATGGGGAAGTCGTCGTCCCAATGTCCGATGCTTCGGGCAATCAGATGGGCACGGCGGCGGACGAAGTTCTCAGGAATGCGATGGCGGGAGCGGCTCCGCAGCGCGAGGAAGTGGCGGCGGCGGCGGCCGAGACACCCCGTGCCCGCTATCAAACGGCCGTCAATAAGGCGCTGACAGCCAGCAAGAACAAGGTTGTCGGGCGGTTGGCATTGCCCGTGGGTTCCGCATCGGTGCATTTTCTCGTTGATCGGGAGGGCAGGAAAAGCGAGGCGCGTTTCATCGGAAATCCGTCGGATTCCCGAATCGGGAATGCCGCCCTCTCCTCCGTCCTTGAAGCAAATCTTCCCCGCATCCCCGACGAGCTTTTCGAGGATCTCCCGGACGGGCGGATGGCGTTCACCCTCGAGTTCTTTTCTTACCAGTGAGCGGACGGTTTCCGCAGTTCGAGCCTAACATGCCTGCCATTCTCCAGGAAGTTCCAGGCCCCCTCGCTCGCTGCCTCGCCGCAGACGGTTTGGGTGCGGCATCAGACTCGGTGTTCCAGTTCTTCATCAGTGGAGGCATCTTCATGCCCTTCCTCCTGTTGCTTTCGTTCCTTGCGATCGCGGTCATCATTTACAAAAGCCGGGGGCTCCGGTGGTCGCTTGTCCTGCCCGATTCCGTTGTTGAAGGCATGCGCCGGGCCGAGGACTGGGCCGCAGCGGGACGGCTTGACGATCTCGCGGGGGTGATGAGGACGCCCCCCTCTCCTCTGGGGCGCATTGGCGAGCACGCGCTCGTCACGCATTTCGAGAGCAAGGATGAAGCGCGGGGGGGAGTGCAGGCAAATGCCCGCGAGGAGATCGTCCATCTCGAATCCGGCATCGCACTCCTGGAAGTGGTCATCACCGTCGCGCCCCTGCTCGGTCTCCTCGGCACCGTGTCCGGACTCGTCGGTGTCTTTTCGGATCTCAACGGGGCCGGGGAGGCAGAGGAACACGCTCGCATCGCCCGAGGGATCGCAGAGGCGTTGAATACGACGATCGCGGGACTCGCCATCGCGGTGCCAACCGTCTTTGCCCATAGTTACTTCACCAAGAAGATCGAGAAAATGGCCGTGCGGATGGAAGTTCTGACCGGTCATCTGGTGAATGTCCTTTTCAGGAGGCAGCAGTCGGTGCCTGATTCGCAGGCTGCCGAATCTCCGACCGAGGATGCCGGGCTTTGTGAGGATGCGGAAATTCTATACCATCCGGCGTCTTCCGAACGGAGTGAGTTCTAATCCTGCTGGTATTCGTGCAATTCTATCTTCGCAAAAGAGCTCGCCCAGTAGTGCCGATCATTTCGCTGATCGATATTCTGGCAATCCTTCTCATCTTTTTCGTCGCGACCTCGACCTTTCGCAGGAAGAAATCGGCAATGACAGTCAATCTCCCGAAGGCAGGGGCTCTGGCCACCCCGCTCACCGGAGGGGAACGAATTCCTCTCGTGGTTAAGTCCTCTGAAGAGATCTTCCTTGGTGAAACCGCACTTGCTCTCGAGGAACTTCCCGCCCTCCTCACCGCGTTCCGAGCGAATCGCCCCGAATCCAAGCTTGAACTTCAAGCAGACGAGCAACTGCCGGTCGGGACTCTTGTCGGCGTGTGGGATGCGTTGACGCGGGCGGGATTCAGTATTAAGGAAATTCCCACCCGTCTTCAGGTGACCCCCAAAGCAGCTCCAGCGAATCCATGATCCGAAAAATCGTAAAATTCGGCGACCCCGTTCTCCGTGCACGTTGCACTCCGGTGGAGGAAGTGACGGAAGAGATCCGTGAACTCGTTACCGACATGCTCGAGACGATGGAGGACGCGGAAGGGGTCGGCTTGGCCGCACCGCAAGTAGGGGTTCCCCTCCAGCTTGCCGTGATCGACGTTTCGCATGACCCCGAGTGCATCACCTTTCTCCGCATCAACGGTGAGGAGGCCAGCCTTGAATCCTGTATGCCGCTCGTTTTTGTAAATCCCAGACTCGACCTTGGTTCGGACAAGGCCACTGATACCGAGGGATGCTTGAGTTTTCCGGAAATGCGCGCCGATATCACGCGGCCTGAGACGGTGACAGCCACCGTGCAGACGCTTGAAGGCAATTCACTGGTCATCGAGACTGACGGGCTGCTCTCCCGCGCAATCCAGCACGAAACCGATCACCTCAACGGGGTGCTCTTCATCGACCGAATGAGTTCCGCTGCCAAGACAAGCCTTCGCGGTAGGCTCAAGCGCCTTCAGCGGGAGAACAGCCGTCATTGACTCTCGTGGCGGAGGCCCGCCCTGCCTTTCCTCCGAAAGATTCCGCTCCAGTATTTTGGACTGGATTTAAGCTGTGAGAATATATAAAAAATAGCGCCCGGGAAAAAATAATTATAAATTTCTAACGTTGCTGCGATAATTGATTGCGTTTACAGGGCGTCCTGCTAAGAATGGCTCCTTGCGCTGGCAGGATCAACCGATCCGCTGAGCGTGGCGTGCCAGGCCGACCGAACCACCACTCACTCAAGACTCCAATTGTTATCCTGACCAAGATGCGCAGAAGAATCCTTGTACTTTTTGCGACGGCATCTCTCGCCGCGGTGAGTGCTGTGGGTAACGCAGGGGCCGCCCAGAAGATCCTCTACCTCGGGGACTCGATGAGCATGGGCGCTTTCGGGAAAAAGCTCGACGACGAGATGCGGGACACCGGCCTCGAGGTCTACACCTATGTCGCGGGCGGAGCCACGCCCTATTATTGGCTGAGTCGGTACCAGCCGATTTCCTCCTCCATCGGATATTGGCAGAAGACGCCGAAGAACGATGTGCGCAAACGTTACATCAAGGCCGTGCCGAAGGTCGAGGCCCTGATCAACGAGCACCAGCCCGATGTCGTCGTTGTCCAGACCGGCACGAACCTCTACGCGACTCTGAGGAGCAAGCAGCGGACGAAGGAGGACAACATCCGTGAGATCGAGGGACTGCTGGAGCAAATGGCCAAGACCGTCACAAGCAATGGCTGCCGGGTCTATTGGATCACCCCTCCGGACGCCCACGTGAGCAAGTATCCCGTCGCCCTCCAGGAGGAAATGGCCGGAATCATGAAGCGTGTGGTCGGGAAATACGGTGCCGTTTTTGACAGCCGCTCCGTGACAAAGTTCACCGATCCTTACCCGCAGACCGATGGAATCCACTACGGGCCTACCGAGGCCTCGCAGTGGGCGCAGGTTGTTGCGAACGACTTCAAGCACTTCGTCCACATCGGAGCCGGTGAGTTTCTCGCACAGGCCACCACCGAGCAGGACGCTGCGAATGCCCTGCTGGCGGCCAGCAGCCCGCCGTCCGCGCCGCATGCGACCGAACTTGGACAGGAGGATATTCCCCGCGCGATCATTTCGGAGAACCAGCCGGGCGCGCTTGCCATGGTGGGCCCAGACATGCTCGAGGGTTCGTTCGACCAACCGGAACGCACCGGCGGTGGAGCGAGTCCACGGCAGGCCCTTCCCGCTGCTGCCACACCGGAAGCGGCCAAGCCCGCTTTGCCTGCGGCACCCGAACCGGAAGTCGCCGCCACCGATACCCCGGCTGATCCGGATCTCAATGCCGACGAACATCGCCTCGCCGACGATCCCGGTGTTGTCCCTCCCGCTGAATGGAAGCCCGTGGTGGCGAATCTCCGCCTCATCCGGAAGTCCACCGTCGAGCACGTCAACAGTGTGACCTACCACAATTGCCTTGTCCTCTACGAGTATGAAGTGCTGAGTCTCGACAGCGGCGAGTACCCTTACAAGACAATCCGCGTCGCCGAGACCGGTGTTTTCAGCCGCCGGAAGATGCCCGCCCTCGGCTACGAGATCGGCAAAGTGCGCTCGCTCAAGCTCGACCCGCTCGCCTTCTATCCCACGCTTGAGCAGTGGCAACTCAATGACGACCTCCCGGTGCGCATCGAACTGCCCGTCTTCATTCCGAGCATGCGGGACTAGGAGACCGATTCCTGAGCCGCCGTGGTCGGGGCGGGAAGTGAACAATGATCGTGGCATAACCATTCGGAATGATGGCGCTACGCGCGCCGCCCTAGCATCGCGAGATAGCCGCCTCGGGTGTGGCGGTCGCGCGGGGATCCGTCGTTGAAGAAAGTGGAGTCCCCCGGACGCGGCCATGGAGCGGCGGCCCGTGCGGCTAGCCTCCGCCGCAAAGCGGAAGAGCCACTTCCGCACTTGCTCCGAATGGAGCGCCCTCCCTCTCCCTTCGTCTCACGCTCGTCTCCGTAAAACGGAAGCGGTGGGAAATGTCCGGGCTATTCAATAGATATTTCCAAACCTGAGGACATCCGGCAGCTGGTCGACGACCTCGCAGAAGGTCTCATCGCCTCCAGACGGCTTCTCCCACAGCAATGTGCTTCCCTTGAGTGCCGCGTTCCGAGTTTCGTTGGCGATCATCACCTTTTCGGACGCCTGGCCGGTCGACAGCACGGCTCTTCCGTCGGCACTCCGGATGGAGAGCAGGGACTCCCTCGCCGGGTCCATCTGGGCGATCACTTCGTAGCCACCGAGCTCCAGCGTGAACTTCCCGTCCTCGCGCCGCGCCAGCCTTGGATCAGCGGCGAAACCAACCGGCTTCCCCGGAGTGATTTCGATCACGGTGAGGAAACGGGTCGCGGCCAGACGATCCTTGGTCGTCATGTTGAGGTGCCACATCGGAGGATTCGCTCCGCCGCGCTTGTTCTCTTCATCGGTTGCGGGGCCGTAGAACTGGTCGGTGATGTCCGATTCGATCGCTCCGTCGCAGAACATTTGCACCGTGCCATACGCGTGGTCGTTCTGGCCGAGGGCGAAGCCGTTTTCCAACAGTTTCATTTCCTGGTGGCCATGCAGGCGGAAGGTCCAGGGGATCGGGTCCTTGGCCGCCAGCTCGTCGTAGATCACCACGTGACTCGGGCGAAGCATGACGACGTGCCGCCGGAAGCGGGTCATGCCGACGTCGTGACAGCCGTTGTGCCTGCCGTTGACCTGATCGAGAAGATCGTTCCCGCCGCCGTAGTGGTGCACGCCGTTGTAAGCGTGGGTCGCATCCCCGAGGCAGTAGCTGATCCGCTGGCCGGTGGCGAAGCGCGGGAGCCAGCCGTAGGCGCTCATGTCGAAGCCCTGCATCGTGAAATCCGGCATGATCGTGTTGTGCGCGCTCGATGCCTTGTAGCTGAAAACATTGTGCAGGTTTCCGCCATTGTAGTAGCCGCTGCGCCAGAACAGCGGTTGCCCCCCGGAGGCGATGTTGAACGCGTTCTGTGAGGGGTGGCCGTGGGTCGAGGAGCCATAGGGGCTCGAGTGAAAGTTCACCATCAGGTTGTCCGCCGCATTGGCCATGTCGGTATGCATCGCGGCGAAGCCGACATCGGGGAATACGGCTGCCGGTTCCTCCGGCGGCGGGATCTCGGAGACGTCGGGCGTCTTGAACTCGCGCCACACCGAGAGCATGTCCCAGGCTTTCTCGCCTTTGCTCATGTCCTTGGCAAAGTAAGCGGCGTCCCTCCGCCCGACTGTCTTGAAGCACCAAAGGTTCCAGGCGTTCTCCGGGCACAGATGGGCGAGCAGTTCGACAACATAGCTCATGCTCGCTCCCTCGTTTCCGCCATCGGAGAATCCCTGGCCGGGATTGCCGGCGGGCTTCGCGTAGGCCAGGTGCTTGCCGAAGTTCTCGAACCACGGTTTGTAAAGGAAATAGTTGTATCCGGTGATCTGGTAAAGGAGCCAGCCGCAATGCACCAGTTGGTGCTCGTGCACGCCGAAGTAGCCGTTCCCCTCGCGGCAGCCGCCGTCATCACGGCTCATGGCGGGATTCCGATAGAGCCAGAGTTCGTAGGCATACTTGAACCACTCCTCGAACTCCGGATCATGGCGCACGAGCATGACTGTCCCATTGATCAAATCCTTTACCTTGTATTGCCAGTCGTGCTGGTCGTAATGCACGTGCTCGAGCCGTTCATGGAACTTCGGGCCGTTCAGCCGCCAGTTTTCCGGAAGTCCCCCGCGACCGGCATCCATGACCTTCTCCCGCACCACGTTCAGAAACATCTCTCGGTGCTCCTCCGGGATCTCATCCCAGAAGCTGTCGACAAAGGAGCTCGCCACGCTGTCGTAGATGGCCGCATCGCGCAGCCGCACCACATGCCCGCCAAGTTTCCAGACGACGGTGAGGCGCGCCTGTTCCAGCTCGATTGCCCTCTTGATCCCGCGCTCGAGCATCTCCCGATCTCCGGCGATCAGGTAGCCCTGAAGCAAAGCCGAGGTGTGGCGTTCCGCTTCCACCCAATACTTGCGACCGCGCACGGCGAAAAAAGGCTCCGTCACGGTGGACTTCAGCCGCTCCGGCACGTCGTCCATGCTCATGTCAAAGTTGAGTTTCGTCATCATGCGGTCGTTCTCCAGCGCCCTGGAGGCGGTCTTTTTCATCTCCCTGGCGAGCTCCGGCCAGGTGTCCGTGGGCAGGAGCTTGCCGATCTGCCCTGCCCTCATCGCAACGATAGGCCCCTCGATCGCTTTGAGCTTCACCAGCACCTCCTCGGCACTCGGCGGCTGTTCCGCAACCACCCTTTCGTCACCACGGATCAAAAAGGAGAATACTTCCGTGTTCCAGATTGGCATGTCGGGAGTTCCGGGATCCGCCACCCCGTACTGCCAGAACCACTCGCCGTTCTCAAGCACCCGGAGAGGGTTCCAGAACGACCAACGTTTCGGGCCGCTCTCGATGACGCCGGATTGGAACTCCCTGTCCTTCGAAAGTCGGAAATGGAACCGGCGCTGCCACTTGAGGCGGCCGGCGATCTCACGCCGCTCCGCATTGCTCCTCTCTCCTTCCACTAACGGAACCACCACGTGGAACCACGGCGGATTGTCATCAACCATCCCCTGAGGATTAGGCCGCTCCAGAAATTCCGGCACGATCACGTCCCGATCGATGCGAATCTCGGCCGATTTGGGTTCTGACTGCGCGTGGCTGGAACCGAGCAAGAGCGGGGTGAGAATCAGCAAGCCGAAAGCGGCAGGGAGGGGTTGAAAGCGTGTGTGATTCATCGGGTGGATTTTTGGGGTTCAAGACGACCGGGAAACGCCTTCCACTCGCGCAGTCGCTGCGGTGCCGGGTGCGTTACTTCACCGCCGGTGGGGTGGGGTGTTGGGTTCGGCTGGTTTTGTGAACCGCGCGATCATGGCGCGGAGGGTGTTGAGGGCGTTGCCTTCGAGACGGTTGTTCACGTAGAGGTAGGAACGGCGCTTCGTGGGCGTGGAGAGGAGTTTTGCTCCGGCTTCCCGCGCGCCGGTGTCCTCACGCCTTGTTTCCGTGTAGGGGCTGAAATCCTTGACGGCTTCGGCGTAAGCGCGACCGGGGGTGAGGAGGAAGCGGGCACCGAAGAAGTCGGTCGCGCGGCTGCCCTCCATCGCGAGTTGCTCGCCGACGGGTGGCATCCGGGTCCAGTGGTTGAAGACGTGGGTCACGCCGTGGTCGGCGAGCATGGCGAAGTATTCGGGATGGAGGAACGTGCGGTTGCGGATCTCGACGCCGTACTGCCAGTCGGAGGGAAGTTGGTCGAGGAAGGTATCCAGCGCGGCGACGAAATCGCGGCCCCGCTCGAAGGCTCCCTTGTGGAAGTGCGAGAACTCGAACATGAGGAGGCCGATCTTCTCCCTGATGCGCTCGCAGGGTTCCAGAAAGGCCGAGGCGAAGAGACCGGCGTCGAGGAAATGCGGGTTTGCCTGGCCGCCGCGCGGGCCGAAGCGGGGGAGCCGCGGGAATTCCCTCACCGTGATCTCATCGGTGACCTTGAAGGAAAAGCGGAAATCGTCCGGAACCTGCGCGGCGAGTTTGCTCAGGAATTCCGGAGTGGGAAAGCGGTAGTAGCCGGCATCGACGCAAACGGTCTTGAAGACGGTGGCGTATTCTTCGAGACAGTATTTCTCGAAGCGGGACTCGGAGAATTTCCCCCGCCAGAGGTAGCGTTGCTCGTCGTAGAGTTGGCCCGCCCAGCCGGGGTATTTCCACGACGAGGTGCCGAGGTAGAGATTGCGCGCGGCGAGTTCGGCGACGTCGCGGGCGAACCCGGAAGGATCAAACGGCGGCGCCGTCATGGAGCATGTAGGCGAGGTGCGGCGTGAAGAGTTCGGGTTCCAGAAGGAACGAGTCGTGTCCCTTGTCCGAATGCACGGTGATCCGCATGCTGGAGACTCCCGCGTCCTTCAGCGCGTTGTCTAGCTCCGTCTGGTGATCCGGATAGAAACAGACGTCGGAGTCGACGGTGAAGAGGAGATAACGCTGGTCGACGCAGGGCTGGAAAAGCTCGGTGAAGCTCGCCGCGGCGGCCTCGACGAGGGGATTGAAATGCTGCCAGGCGTCAACGACACGCAGGTAGCTGTTCGCGTCGAAACGGCGGACGAATTTCGTTCCCTGGTGGAGCATGTAGGACTCGAGCGAGCGGCGGACGAGGTACCAGGAGAAAAGCTCGTTCTTCGGGGGCTTCACCTCGTCGCGGGCGCGGCGTTCCATCGTTTCGAGAGAAACGAAGGTCTTGTGGCTGATCATGCGCGCGAGGGCGAGCCCGTCGACCGGCGCGTCGCCCCCGTAGTAGTCGCCGCCCTGGAAGTTGCGGTCGGTCTCGATGGCGTAGATCTGCTCGAAGTTGTGGAGGCGCTGGAGAGGGGAGGGCACGAGGCCGCTGGCGATGGGGATGACGTTCCGCACGCGTTCCGGATAGCGGGTGGCGAGGCTGATGCTGAGCATACCGCCGAGCGAGCCGCCGATCGCCGCGTGGAGCACCTCCACGCCGAGGTGGTCGAGCAGCTTCATTTGCGAGTCCACGATGTCCGCGACGGCTATTCTGGGGAAAGCGCTTCCGAACGGCTTTCCTGTTGCGGGATTGATGGAACTTGGTCCCGTCGAGCCGTAGCAGCCGCCGAGGTAGTTGACGCAAAGGACGCAGTAACGGTTGGTGTCGAGCGCGGTGCCGGGGCCGATGAACCCGTCCCACCAGCCCTGCTGGCAGTCGGGCGTCCACTCGACATGGAGACCCGGAACGGACTCGCAGAAACCGGCCGCGTGTTGACTTCCGGTGAGCGCGTGGAAAAGGAGGATGACATTGTCCTTCGCTTCATTCATCACGCCATAGATCTCGTAGGCGAGGGTAAACGTGGGGAGGCTCGCGCCGGAGAGAAGCGGGAAGGGCGCCTCGGAGCTGGGGAGGGTGAAAAAGCGCGATTCTGTATTTCCGATTCCGGTGGCCATGTCAGGGCGCGAGTTTACTCTCCGATACCTGAAGCGCCAACCCTTTTGTCCGCCGTGGATCCCCTGGCGCGGAGGCGCTGTCGCCTCGCGACCCGTATCGACCGGTCCTTCGGTGGCACCCCCGATAATCCCGGATGCTGGCGTTTGCCTGGAGGTTTCTCTTGTTTCTTCCCCGGACCCGAACACGTTGCGATTTCCCGTGCCTGAGGATTTTGCCGCATCCTCTCTTTCATCCGACGAATCTCCCATGCCCAAACTGCCAAATTACACCGGCCTTGAAGCCAGCCTCTACGATCACTTCTGGGCGAACGAGAATCTCGATGACGTCGGCTTCCACTTCGAACTCGCGCGCCTTCAGGGCGGGAACGTCCTTGACGTCGGCTGTGGCACTGGTCGAATTCTGATTCCCCTTGCGGGGGAAGGCATCGAGGTCGCGGGTGTGGACAACGCGTTGGAAATGCTTGCGCTCTGCCGGAAGAAAATGAGCGCCGCGAAGGTAAAGGCGAAACTGTACCGGCAGTCGATGGAATTGCTCGATCTTGGTGGAAAGAGATTTGATACGGTTATGGTGCCCGGAGCCTCGTTTCAACTCTTGTCCGACGATGCCGCTGCCGAAGAGGTGTTGCGCCGTCTCGACAAGCATCTTTCGCCCGAGGGGCAGCTCCTCATCACGATGTTCATTCCTTGGTTCGAGCTTGGCAATGACGCCCTTTCCGGTCACTGGCGCTTACATAAGGAGGCCATCCGTGAGAGCGACGACGCGCGGATTGTCTGCCAGACAGCTTCGGAACTCGACCGTCATGATCAGGTGATGCGAGTCTGGAACCGTTACGAAGTGTATTCGGCTGAGGGGGAACTGCGGGAAACCCAACTCAAGGAAATGCGGCTTCGCTGGTACTACCGGAACGAATTCTGTCGCATTCTTCGTGCCGCCGGATTCAGGGAGGTCGTAACGTATGGGGATTTCGAGGACGACGAGGCCGGCGACGGGCACAGCGTCATAACCTACCGTGCCACGCGATGAGGCAAGGTGCGAAGCTGGCTAGTAATTATGATTTCATTCAAAGATTTGAATATTTTCTTAAAATCAATGGAATTTACGGAAAACAAAGTTATAAGAGAGGGGAGACACGCCCATGTCACGATCCCTTTTCAAGGTCACCTGCCTTCAATGCCATGCGGCATTCTCGACGCCCTTTCCTCAGGAAACGGCGCGATTGCGATGTCCTGAATGCTCCCGCGAAGCTCCGGGGCGAGAATTCGTCTACGGACATGAGCCCGCTGTGGAGCCGATAACGACGCAGGATGAGAAACCGGCGCTTTTTTCCCTCGCGGGCGACACGGCGTTTGAGCGTCGGGGAAAGTGGCTGCTATTCAAATGTCCCCACTGCCAGTGGGCGATGCGTATTCGCGAGGAGGTTTCGGCCACCAGTATCATTGATTGCGGTCGCTGCGGGCTTGAGATTCTTCCTCCCGACCCCGAGGCCGGGACGCCGGCAACCCTGACGCGCGCGGGGGCCGTCCGTTTGGGAAGACTGCCATCCGCCGGGACGTCGGGGGAAGGTGCGGGAACCGGCGGAAGACCTTTGCCCGCAAGGGGAATCGTGCGTTCGGAGAGTGCCTCCGAGACGCCGCTTGAGGATCCGGTGGGCATGTGGAAGGGGCCTTCGCTCTCGCAAGGGCGAGTGCCCGCCGACCGTGTCACCGAGAGAACGCTTTCGGAGACGAACCTGGAAGAGGTTTCGCGGGACGGCGGGGCGCAGGCTTCACTGGCGTTGGATGGTCTCATCCGCCAGGCAAGGATCTTCCGTGTCGTTATGATCGGAATCATCGTGATTCTGGCGGCGCTCGGACTGTTTCTGAGATTCCAGGGTTCCGAAGGGGGCGATTCGGGGGGGAAGAAAGCGGTGCCGGGTCTGGCAGACCGCCCGGTCGATCCCGCCGCCGGAGCGGATCCGATCATGGAAAAAGCGCACCTCCTCGCAGGCGATCTCGCCGGACGGTCGGACTGGAGGGACATCCTTCCGTATGTTCGACACCGCGAACGCGTTGAACCGATTCTTGTCGACTACTATGCCCGGCACCCTTATACCCCTCTGAAACTTCTGACGTTCGATTCATCGGTCTCCCTCGATCTCGCGGGACGGCGCTACCTTCAATTTGGCGCGCTGGCCGAGGAAGGGGAACGGCGGGTGATTGGAATCGAAGCGACGGGAGATGGGGAACTGGCCTTTGATTGGGAAGTCTACGAGGACATTGCCGCTGACCAGTGGGAAGTCTTCCTGAAAAAGCGCCCGATCGAATCCACGGTGCTTCGTTTTGCGTTTTGTCGGGCCTCGGTGCCGGACGAGTACTTCGCCGACGCGAATCTGGCGCGGGAGGATGGCCTGGCGGTGAGGATCTGGTTCCGGGACCGTGAGGATTCCCTGGTCGCCGTTTTTCCCAAGGATTCCTATGGAGGCGTCATGATTGACCGGATTGGAAGCTGGGACGTTGGAAAACTAGTCGTCGGCGAACTCTCGTTCCCGGCGCAGGGCAAGCTGCCCGATCGGGTCACTTTCGAGCACCTCCTTCAGGAGCGTTGGCTCATTGACAGTGAGAAATCGGCCCCCTTATTCTAGGGGTGATCGGTGCCTGGGCAGCGGATCTCACCGAGGGGAAACTGAATTGGACCCTGAAATCCTGCCCCGCTTCGGGGACGATGCCCATCACGAATCGACAGTCCATGCGCACGAATCCTGAAAACGTTTTCCGTCTTCACCCTTACTTCAACGTCCACGACGGGCGTTTCGAAGACTTCAGGGCCCTTCTCCCGCAGTTCGTCTCCAAGACATCGGCGGAGGAGTCCTGTCTTTACTACGAGTTCACATCAAGGAACGGGAGCGAGATCTTTTGCCGCGAGGCCTACGTCGGGGCGGAGGGGGTGCTGGCGCATCTCCAGAATGTCGGGGGATTGCTGGAGCAGGCGTTGGAAATGTCCGACCTCGTCCGGCTCGAGGTGCACGGTTCGGCCTCCGAACTGGACAAACTCAGAGAGCCGATGGGGGCGCTGAATCCGGCGTGGTTTCTCTTCGAGTGCGGTTTGGAGAGATAGTGGGCGCCCGCGGGCTTGCTTCGGGTCGAAGCGCTTGATGCGGATGTTCTTGAAGCGCTCCTCGAAGCCAGGCGGAATGCGGTATAGGAACGCGCCGATCCTTTGGTTTGCGGCCTTCGCTCGTCCTCGTCGTCGAATTCCTTTGAGACCGTGCGTTTGATCGCGTGCGTGGGCTTCGTGCGCGGGTGGTGAGGACGACGGGGTTCCGACCGTTTTCCGCTTTGATCTTCGGCTCGTTCCGGCCATCGCCGGCGGGGATGCCGCGACGGTCTTCCTCGTGGAGTTTCCCGTCTCAGTCGGTGAGGTCTTCCCCGTTGCAATGCGAAATCCGGCCGCCGACGTGTGGAGGGTGGCAAGTTTGAATGCAAGAGCTCTCAGGGGGAAGCGAATCTTCCAGAGGTTGGCGGCTCGGCAAAGCCGATCTGGGGATCCGAAAATTGCATTGTCCCCGAGCTTTTTCGTCAGGTGTGAAGCAGTCCCTCGCCTTTACTCCTGGAAATGCGGCCCCTATATTGGTTTGACGGGCGAGCTTTGCGCCTTACTCCCATACCCCATGCATCCCCCCCCTACCACCGTTCGATGGCGAACCGGGCTTGTCCGCGCGCTGGTGATGGGCTGTGGCTTGATCCTACCGGGCCTCGCGCGGGCCGCCGCCGTTGCGGACACGGACTTCAGCGTGAAGCGTGGGTTCTTCTCCGCTCCCTTCACGGTGGCGATCACGAGCGCGACGCCGGGGGCTTCGATCCGCTACACGACGGACGGAAGTGCTCCGACACCGACCTACGGCACACCCTACGCGCGCCCGGTGATTGTGAATACGACCACAACCCTGCGAGCGATCGCCTACAAGGCGGGCCTGGATCCTACGAATGTGGATACCCAGACCTATCTCTTCCTCGATCATGTGTTGCGGCAGACCGGCGCTGGCTTTCCGTCCGACTGGGGAGCGTTCGGGACCTTTGGGACGGAAATTGGCAATCATCCGCCCGGCCCTCACGCCGCCGATTACTCGATGGACGCCGACGTTGTCGACGACCCGCTCTACGCGCCCACGATCAAGGAGGACTTGCGCGCGATTCCGAGTCTCTCCGTGGTGCTGAATCGCGACGATCTTTTCTCCTCGCAGGTCGTGGCGACCAACGGGGAAGGCGCGGTCACGCAATCGCGCGGGATTTATCCGATCGGGAAGGGCTTCGAACGGGCGGCCTCGGTGGAACTGATTCTCCCGGACGGGACGAGCGGATTCCAGATCAATGGTTCGGTCGAGATCCAAGGGGCGACGAGCACGGACCGTTGGAAAACGGCGAAGCTTTCGATGCGCCTGAAGTTCAAGTCGCCCTACGGACCGAGCGAACTGGATTATCCGCTTTTCGGCGATGATGCCACCGACAGCGTGAACACGGTAATTCTCGACTCGACGAATCAGCAGTCATGGACGCATCCGATCACGTCGCAGCAACTCCGGGCTCAATATATTCGCGACCAGTTCGTGGGCGATCTCCAGAATGGGATGGGGGGCATCGCACCGCACGGCCGACACGCCCATCTTTACCTGAACGGGCTCTATTGGGGCGTCTACTGGATGCACGAGTTCATTGAGGAGGCCTTCTGCGTGGCCTATCGCGGGGGAAAGGCGAGTGACTACGACATCCTGAGGCACCGCTCGGATGGGGTCGTCGCGGGCACGAACGCCAACTATCTCGCCATGTTTGCGGCGGCGGAGAACGATCTGTCCGTTCCCGCGAATTACCAGTCGATGCTTGGCTACCTCGATATCCCGCAGTTCGCCGATTACATCATCGTTAATTTCTACGCCGGCAACGCGGACTGGGCATTTCAGAACTGGAACGCGTCCTTCAACCGGGTTGATCCCAACGCGCGCTGGCTATTCCATAACTGGGACGGGGAAAAGACGTTCCAGGACGTGAACGACGACTCGACTGATTTCGACAACGAGGGCGCGCCGACGCACCTCCACCAGCGGCTGCGCTTTAGTGCCGAGTACCGGCTCGCCTTCGCGGACCGTGTGCACCGGCATTGCTTCAACAACGGAATCCTGACCCCCTCGGTGGCGGCGCAGAAATATCTCGCCCGGCTCAATCAGATCGACCGCGCCATCGTTGGGGAGTCGGCCCGTTGGGGAGACAACCGCAACCCTCAGGATCCGCCCTACACCCGCGCGACCTGGGTGGCCGAACGCGACCGTTTGTTGAACGCCTGGTTTCCCGGGAGGACGGCCGTCGTTCTCGCTCAGCTGCGCTCCGATGGGCTCTATCCTGTGACGGAAGCCCCCGTCTTTTCCCAGCATGGCGGCGCCGTGGGCGTTGGTTTTTCCCTCACGATGGCGAATCCGAATGGCGGCGGCACCCTCCGCTACACGACGGATGGCAGTGACCCGAAAGATGGTGGCATGGTATACGGCGGTCCCGTCATTCTGAATGCGAGCACGCGGGTGAAGGCGCGGGTGTGGAATGCGGCGGACACCGAATGGAGCGCGCTGAATGAGGCGCTCTTCACGGTTCCGGGCGCAATCGCGAACCTGCGGGTCACCGAAATCATGTACAATCCGAAGAAGCCGACCTCGGCCGAGAGCGCCGCCGGATTCACCGACGCCGACGCCTTTGAGTTCCTTGAGGTGCGGAATACCGGACCGACAGCGGTGAACCTTGACGGCGTGACCTTCACCGAGGGGATCGCTTTCACGTTTTCGTCGTTGAATCTGGCGGCGGGGGCGAGCGTGATTGTGGTAAACGACAGGGTGGCCTTCGAGACGCGCCACGGAATCGGCGTGGCCACCATCGCCGGCGAGTTCGGAGGCAGTCTTGCCAACGCAGGGGAAACGATCACGCTTTCCGGCGGTTTCGGCGAGGAGATCCAGAATTTCACTTTCGACGACGCCTGGCATCCCGTGACAGACGGAGGCGGCTACTCGCTCGTGATCGTGGCTGCGAACGGCCCGACCGCCAGCTGGAGCACGGCCGCGGGATGGCGACCGAGTGCCTATCTTGGTGGTTCGCCGGGTATGGTCGATCCCGTGCCCGCCCCGCTGCGCGTGACCGAGATCCACTATGACCCCGAGAATCCCACCAACGCCGAGCAGATGGCAGGCTTCACGAAGGATAGCGACTTCGAATTCATCGAGATTCTGAATATTGGAAGCGCGGCGGTGAACCTCAATGGGGCGAAACTCGGCGGGGACGTGCCCTTCACGTTCGGAAACCTTATCGTCGCTGCCGGCGGGCGCGTCGTCGTTGTTCTGAATCAGGCTGCCTTCGTCGCGCGTTACGGGGGTAACCCGGTCATTGCCGGTGTCTTTCCCGCCGGGAAGGAACTTGGAAACGGCGGCGGTCGCGTCACCCTCCGTGGGCCGGTGGGGGAAACGATTCACGATTTTTCCTACGACGACGACTGGTATCCCGCCACGGATGGGGCCGGTGCGTCCCTGGTCGTCCACGATGCCTTCCAGTCCGAATACCTGTGGGGACAAAGCGCGGGTTGGAGGGCAAGTTCAGTGCGGCACGGATCGCCAGGACTGCCCGACCCGCCGGAACCTCCCGCGCTCCGGTTCACCGAGATCATGTACAATCCGCCCGACCCGACGCAGGCCGAGATCGATGCCGGATTCTCCGACAACGACGAATTCGACTTTCTCGAACTACGCAACACGGGGTCTATCCCGATCAATCTGGGCGGCTTCCAGATCATGGCCGGCGTCTCCTACACCTTCGGGAATCTGACTCTCCAGCCGGGAGGCCGCGTACTGGTCGTCGAGGATAGCGAGGCCTTCGTCGCACGCTACGGGGCCGGAAATCCGGTCGTGGGCTCGTACGGTGGGGGACTTGACAATAGTGGCGAGCGGCTCGTTCTGCTTGATGCGGCCGGCGCGACGATCCTCGATTTCTCCTATAATGACAGCTGGTACCCGACGACCGATGGTGGTGGGAAATCGCTTGAGATCATCGACCCGTCCTTGCATCCGGTCTTTTGGAACGAGAAGCAGTCCTGGCGTGCGAGCGGGGTGGTCGGCGGTTCTCCCGGGACCGATTCTACGCCCTTCTGGGCCTGGCAGTGGGCCTATTTCAGCGAGGTGGAATTGGCTGACCCGCTTGTTTCCGGCCCGAACGCCGATCCGGATGGTGATAATTTCACAAACCTCCTCGAATACAAGTTCGGCCTTAGTCCCCGCAACCGGAATCCCGCGGCACCATGGTTCGTCACGACCGCCGAGATCGACGGAGCAGGGTATCTCCTCTATGGCATACCGATGAACGCTCTCGCCACCGATGCCGCGCATTCGCTCCAGGTTTCCGGAAACCTTGTGACGTGGAGCTCCGGCTTCGGCCAATTCGAACCCTACATTGTCACTCCCGGAACCGGCGGAAACGAAACCGTCATCTTCCGTGATCTTTTTCCGTTCGTGAACGGCGGACGCTTCGTGCGTTCCGTGGTGACGAA
>JAHEDC010000450.1 GCA_024641425.1 Verrucomicrobiales bacterium
GGTTGTAGTCGAAGATGAGGGGGACGCCGAGTTCGGTGAAGGACCAGATGAAGACGATGGTGGCTCCGGCGAAGATGCCGGGCATGGCGAGGGGGAGGGTGACGCGGAGGAAGCGCCGCCAGGGCGGGCAGCCGAGGTTTTCGGCCGCCTCCTCCATGGCGGGATCGAGGTTGGCGAGGGCGGCGGTGGTGTTAAGGTAGAGGATGGGGTAGAGGTGGAGGGCGTTCATGAGGGCGACGCCCCAGAAGCGGCCCTGGCCGAGCCAGTCGTGGGGATGCGCGGAGTCCATGAGCCCGAGGCCGGCGAGGAGGGCGTTGAGGGAGCCGTCGACGCCGAGCATCTGCTTGACGCCGATGGCGCCGACGAAGGGGGGCAGGATGAGGGGGATGAGGATGACGGAGGTGAGGAGGGCCTTGCCGGGAAAGCGGAAGCGGGTGGCGAGGACGGCGAGGGGAACGGCGATGAGGAGGGAGAGGGCGGTGCTCCAGACGGCGAGGGCGAAGGAGTTGAAGAGGCCCTCGCGGTAGAGGGGATTGGCGAAGGTCTGGCGGAGGTAGTCGAGGGTGAACTCGCCGTTCACGACGAAGGCGTCCTTCACCGTCACGAGGATGGGAAGGATGAAAAAGACGCCGAAGAAGAGGCCGGCGAGGCAGAAGACGATGTTGGCGACGAGGCGGGACAAGGTTGTTGGTTATTGGTTAAAGGGGGATGGGGGCGGGCGGTTATTTCCCGGCTTTGGCGAGGTCGGTGGCGCGGCGGTAGTTCGAGCGGAAGGCGTCGCCGAGTTGTTTGGCGAGGACGACCTCGCGCATGCGGTCGGAGCTACCGAGGGCGGCGGCGATGGGCCCGGTGGCGGCCTGGTAGCTGATGAAGGCGGTGTCCTCGAACATGCGGGTGGCCTGGGGAGGGAACCTGGCGGCGATGAGGGCCTGCCAGGCTTCGGTCATTTCCTCATGGCAATCGAGGCAACTGACGCGAATGACGAAGCTGATGGAACGGAACGATTTCTCGGTCCATTCGGGAACGTATTCGAACTTGTCGGCGACTTCGAAGGGGCGCACGTCGGGATCGGCGCTGAGGGCCATGTTTTCGGCGGTGTAGAAGTCCTTGCGGAGGGAAGGGCGTCGGAGGGAGGTCTTCACCGGGCCGCCCTCGACACCGACGCGGAAGTTCCAGAGCCGTTGGCCCTCTTCGGAAAGGACGAACTCGATGAAGGCTTTGGCCATCTCCGGGTTCGGCGCGCCGCGGAAGAGGCCGATCGGATCGGCGCCCCAGGACGAGCCGCCGACCGGAGTGAGATATTCGACCCGCGAGCGACCGTCCTCCTTGCGAAGCATTTCGTTGTAGGTGCGCCCGTAGAAGTCGATGCACATGCCGGCGGCGGCATTTCCGGCGGCGACATCGAGGGGGATCTTGGTCGCGGAGTCCGTGAAATAGCGGGCGTTGGCGCAGATGCGCTGGATAAGGTTGATCCCCTTCTTCCAGCCTTTCCGGATGGCGAGGACGCGTTGTTCGGCGGGACTGCGGTCGGGCCGGGGCTCGATGGCGTCCACGGCGCGGTGCATCTCCTGCTGGATGAGCATCTCGAAGGCCTTGGTAACGGAACCGCTCTTTCCGGGATCGGCGAGCGCGATCTGCCCGAAGTAGGCGGGTTTTCCCAGATCCTCCCACTGGCTCGGCGGTTCGGAGATACCGAGACGGCGGAGGGCATGGGTGTTGTAGCAGATGCCGAAGGAGGACAAACACGTGCCGATCCAGCGCAGTTCGGGGTCGTAGAACGGCTCGCCACCGACCCGGGCCGGGATGACGTCGTCCTTGAACCACTCGGGATGGGACTTGCCGAGACCCGAATCGACGAGATATCCCTTGCCCGCGAACTTGTCGAAGGGATAGGCGCCACCTCCGAAAAAGAGGTCGATGCCAATTCCCACGTTCGACTTCAGGAAAGCCCGGCGGGCGGCCTCGGGGGCGATGTCATTGATCGGGTTGTCCGGGAGCGTCAACTTGCGGTTGTTGAAGGCGCCGCCGATGGCATCGTCTTCCCAGCGCCGGTCGAGCGAGCGCGTCCAGTATTGCCGGAAACTACTGAAGTAGGCGGAATCGACATAGCGCTCGATTTCGGCGGTGCCGACGCCGGGCGTACGCCAGTCGACGTGGACCGACTTCCCGGTCTTCTCCTTGATGAAGCGGCTGAAGGCGACGCTGAACTCGTAGCGGATGCTCTCGTTGTGGGGGGTGATGATGACGACGCGAAGGTCCGCGTCGCGCGCGGAGGTGGCTCCGCCCGGGCGCAGCAGGAACGGCGCCGCCAAAGTGGCGAGAAGGGCGGCGGCGATGACATAGAAGCGGATCATGGAGAACGCGGCCTCAGTCGCGGATGATGACGACATCCTTCGGCGCGACGCTCGCGTAGAGGGTGTCGTCCTCGGATTTCGTCGTGTGGGCGGGATTGAGTTCCGAAATGTTCACGGTCGGGCCTTCTTCGGTCGCAAACTGGTATTGCGCGAGTTCGCCGAGGTAGGTCGTGTTCTTGATGCGGCCGACGAGGGTGTTGGTGATGGAACCTTCTTCCGAAAGGGTGAGCGTCTCCGGTCGAACGGAAAGGGTGGCCCGTTGTCCGGCGATCGGTGTCCACTGGCGGTCCGCGACGCGCCCTCGAAACTGGCCGTGACGCGTGTCGGCAACCCAGTAACCTTCGGTGCGGGAGGGTTTTTCCAACACGCAGGGGATAAAGTTCGTCTCCCCGATAAAGTCGGCGACGGTCTTGGTTTTCGGCGACCGGTAGATCTGTTGCGGAGTGCCGACCTGGGTGATGATGCCACGGTCGAGGATGGCCATGCGGTCGGCGACGGAGAGGGCCTCCTTCTGGTCGTGGGTGACGTAGACGGCGGTCAGACCCGCGCTCTTGCAGATGCGGCGGATCTCGGTGCGCATTTGAAGGCGGAGCTTCGAATCGAGGTTCGAAAGCGGTTCGTCGAGCAGGAGGCACTGCGGGCGGACGACGAGGGCGCGGGCGAGGGCGACGCGCTGCTGCTGGCCACCGGAGAGTTCGTTGATCTTCCGCTCGGCGTAGTCGTCCATGCGGACGGTGGCGAGGGCCTTGAAGACACGATCCTCGATCTCGTCCTTGGGCACCTTCCTCTCTTCGAGCCCGAAGGCGACGTTTCGGGCGACATTCAGGTGGGGCCAGAGGGCGTAGCTCTGGAACATCATGGCGGTGTTCCGTTCGTGGGGCGGCGTGTGGGTTACATCCGTGTTGTCGAAGAATATCTGTCCGGCATTCGGCTTGTAGAAGCCGGCAATGTGCCGGAGGAGCGTCGTTTTTCCACAACCGCTCGGACCGAGAAGGAAGAAGAGTTCTCCCGCCTGGATGCGGAGGGAAACGTTGTCCAGCGCGGTCGTACTGCCGAAGCGTTTGGTGAGGTTGCGGATCTGAATGGAAACCATGGGCGGGGATGCGGGGCGGAGCCTCGCCCATGACTAAGGATTCCCTCTTTTGAATGCAAGCGTTTCCGAAGATTTACGGAAAGATGGATGTTTTTGGGGGCGAGATACTCCGGCAGGCTGCCGGAATGCCGGTGCGTGGCCGGAAATTTACCGCGAAGGCGCGAAGATCCCGAAGGCGGGAGGATGGCAGTAGAATGGGAGCCGGCGGAAATGGCACTCAGGAAGGCGGGTCGAGACGCCGATTACGGTGGGGGTGCGTAGGAAATCGGGCGCTCCGCCTGGGCGGTGGGGCGGTGGGCTTTGCGACGTCGCACGCCTGTGGAAGTGCGCGCTGGCGCGCGATTTGGCAGGAGGCAACCGGGGCGGTCGCCCTACAGGGCCTGCCAGCTTCCGCCGCCCCCGATTCCCGCCGCCCGCGCAGCTCTCATACCTAGAGCCCTTCGAGGAATCGCGATTGTGAGACCCGGGAGCGGCCATCACGCTCTCGGTCGTCGTCGGCGGAGGGCGGTGAGGGCGAGGACGGCGGCGGCGAACAGGGGCGCGCGGGGCTCGGGAACCACGTAACCATATTGAAGGTGGTCGATCCTCGATATGCCATTGACCGTAAGCTGGGCGATTCCGACCTCGCTCGTGAAGCCAATGAAGCGGCTATAATAGGTGCTGCCTGCATCAAAATTCCCAAATTCGGGCAATTCAAAAAAACGATCATCCGACAATTCGACTCCATTCATGGCGAAGATCGATGGATATGCCCGATAGTAAAACCTGCCGTCGATAAACTCACCCGCACCCGATCCCACCACGACGAAGCCCACGAAGTTGGGCAAGCGACCGAGTTCATCAGGCTCGAAGCGGAAGTCAAGGAGTCCGAAATCGCAATTCGGGCCCAGTAAACTGGTCCACGCTTGGCCCGTTCCGAGGCCATCGACAACTCCGTCATCCTCGTCCACGGAAGGGCGGAACATGGCCGATACGGCGCCGCAGGTCGTAGATGCGAAACCCGAATTCAGGAGGCCGTCCTCGAAATCCTCGACCCGGACGACGCCTTCCGAGATGGCTTGAGCGAAGGGGCTGTCGGAGCGTTGGGCGTAGGGCGTGGGGCCGAAGTAGGTGACGGCGGTGGCGGGCAGGGCGCACAGGGAAGCCAGCGAGGCGAGGACGAGGGGAGCCAGGCGTTTCATCGTCGGCGGTTATGGCGTCGTCGGCGAAGGGCGGTGAGGGCGAGGACAACGGCAGCGAGGGACATAACGCCCGGCTCGGGGATGAGATAGCCGTATTGGAGGTGATCGATCCGGGTGACACTGCCAATGGTAAGTTGGGCGATACCGGCGTCGCTGGTGAATCCGATGAAGCGGCTGTAGTAGGTGCTATTGTTGCTGATATTCGCCAGGGTGGGAAGGCTGAAAAAGCGGTCGTCCGAAAGTTCGACTCCATTTCCATCAAAGACGGAAGGGTAAGCGCGAAAAACGATTTCACCGTCAACGAAATCTCCGGATGCTGGTCCGACAACGACGAATCCCACGAAATTCGGCAGCCGTCCAAGGGCGTCGGGCTGGAAGCGGAAATCGAAGAGGCCGAATTCACAGATCGGCCCCAGAAGATTGGTCCACGCCAGGCCGGAGCCAAAGCCATCCACGAATCCATCGTCCTCGTCAACGGACGGTCGTCCCTCATTGGTGATGCGCCCGCAGGTCGTGGTGACGAAGCCCGAATTGAGAAAGCCGTCCTCGAAATCTTCCACTCGGATGTGTCCTTCGGCGATGGCTTGGGCGAAGGGGCTGTCGGAGCGTTGGGCGTAGGGCGTGGGGCCGTGGTAGGTGACGGCGGAGGCGGGCAGGGCGCACAGGGAAGCCAGCGAGGCGAGGACGAGGGAGACAGGCGTTTCATCGTCGGCGGTTGGGGCGTCGGCGGCGGAGGGTTGTAAGGGCGAGGACGACGGCGGCGAGGGGCACCACGCCCGGCTCGGGCACCAGATAGCCGTATTGGA
>JAHEDC010000451.1 GCA_024641425.1 Verrucomicrobiales bacterium
TCCTTCTCCGTTTTCATCCCGCTAACGATCCTCGCGACGCCCGTCCTGTCAATGCCCTCCCGTGTCCCCCGAGAGGCCGGCGGAGACATTCGAAGGTAGCGGGTGCTGTTATCCCGGAATAGATTCGTCGCGCATGGCCCGCAAGCCCGCCCTCACCTTCATCTTCATCACGCTCGTCCTCGATATCCTCGGGATCGGCCTCATCGTGCCCATCCTTCCGAAGTTGATCGAGGAATTCAAGGGGGGCGACGTCGAGACCGCCGCCTACACCGTCGGCCTCCTCGCGGCGCTGTATTCGCTCATGCAGTTTCTTTTCGCCCCGCTCATCGGGAGCCTCTCGGACCGCTTCGGTCGCCGTCCGGTCATCCTCGCCTCGCTTTTGGGATCCGGCCTCGACTACTTCCTCCTCGCCTTCGCCCCGAGTCTTTCCTGGTTCGTTGTCGGTCGGATCATCGCCGGAATCACGGGAGCGAATTTCTCCGCCGCCACCGCTTACATTGCCGACGTGAGTCCGCCGGAAAAGCGGGCCGCCAATTTCGGTCTCGTCGGCGCCGCCTTCGGGCTCGGCTTCATCATCGGCCCGGCCCTTGGTGGCCTGCTCGGCCACTTCGGGCTTCGCATTCCCTTCCTCGCCGCCGGAGGGCTCGCCCTTGTGAATTGGCTCTACGGAATGTTCGTCCTCCCCGAATCGCTGAAACCGGAAAACCGCCGCGCCTTCGATTTCGGCCGCTCCAGCCCCGTCGGCTCGCTCCTCGCCCTGCGCGAGCATCCCATGGTGCTCGCCCTTTCCGGCACCTATTTCCTCATGAGCGTCGCCCACCAGGTCCTTCCCGCCACCTGGGTCCTCTACACGGGCTTCCGCTACGGTTGGAACCCGCTTCAAACCGGACTTTCCCTCGCCCTGGTCGGCCTCATGGCCGCGATCGTCCAGGGCGGCCTCACCCGCGCCATCGTGCCGCGACTCGGAGAAAAGAAGGCGACCATTCTCGGCCTCTCGATCAGCGCCGCGAGTTTCGTCCTTTACGGCCTCGCCACCGATGGGTGGATGGTCTACGCCATCATCGTGATCACCTGTCTCGGCGGCATCGCGAATCCCGCGATCCAGGGCCTGGTCTCGCGGAACGTCGGCGCGAACGAACAAGGCGGCGTTCAGGGCTCGCTCGCCAGCCTCACCGGCGTCGCCGGGATTCTCGGCCCCCCGCTGGCGACCGGCCTCTTCGGCTTTTTCATCAGCGCGAAGGCACCGGCCGTCGTTCCGGGCGCCGCCTTTTTCTGCTCCGCTCTCCTCGTCTTCGCCGGCATCCTCCTGGCCGTCCGCTCGTTTCGCCTCGACAAGGGCCCCGACCTACATTGAAACGTTCCGCGAATCGGGCACTCCGAAACTTGCGCTCCAGCGGATTATCCGTGAGGATGCCGCGTTCCCGTCCGGGGAAATGAGTCGCCGGCCGGAAACGAAGGATTTTGGACAAAGAACGCTTCGAAAAGTCCCTGACGGTTCCGGTGCCCGCCAAGGCCCTGCACGACTGGCACATGCGACCCGGTGCCTTCGCGCGGTTGTGCCCGCCGTGGGACCCGGTCGAGATCGTCGAAGCCCCGACCGGGATCTCCAACGGGGCCACGACCACCTTGCGTGTTCAAATCGGCCCCTTCCGCCGGTCGTGGATCGCCGAATACCGCGCGTGCGTTCCGGGCCAGGAATTCACGGACGCGCAAACGACCGGCCCCTTCAAATCCTGGGAACACCGCCACCAGTTCATCCCAAAGGGCGACCAGAAGAGCGTCCTCATCGATGGCATCGACTATCAACTCCCGCTGGGCTTTCTGGGCCGGATGTTCGGAAAACGCTTCGTCGCGAAGAAGCTTGAAGCCACCTTCCGCTACCGGCACACCGTCACCGCACAGGACCTCACCCGCGCTTCCGGGCGACCGCCCGATCCGCGGCTGAACATCCTCGTCACCGGAGCAAGCGGCCTCGTCGGCAGCGCCTTGGTGCCCTATCTGGAGAATGCCGGGCACAAGATCATCACCCTTGGCCGCAGTCCGAATCCCGACGACCCACGCGCCCTGACCTGGGATCCGGACGCCGGCACCTTGAATCTCGCCGCCGCCGGCCCCCTCGACGCGGTGGTTCACCTCGCCGGGGAAAACATCGCGGCCGGACGATGGACGAGGAAACAGAAGGATCGCATTTTCTACAGCCGGAAACGCGGTACCCGGCTCCTCGCCGATGCCCTCGCCCGACTGGAAAAGCCGCCCAAAGTGCTCGTCAGCGCTTCGGGAGTGAACTACTACGAGCCCTCGGCCTACAACATCCATACCGAGGGATCCCCGCTCGGCACCGGCTTCCTCGCGGACGTGTGCCGCGTGTGGGAAGGCGAAACCCGGCCCGCCCGCGAGGCCGGCATCCGCGTGGTGAACACCCGCCTCGGTGTTGTCCTCACCCCCGCCGGCGGCGCGCTTTCAAAAATGCTGCTTCCCTTCAAACTCGGGATCGGAGGGCGCATGGGCGACGGACGCCAGCGGATGAGCTGGATCGCCCTCGACGATGTGATCGACGTCCTCCACAACGCCGTCATCGACCCGCGATTCGTTGGCCCGGTCAACGTCACCAGCCCGAACATCGTCGACAATCGCGAATTCGCCGCCACCCTCGGCCGCGTCCTCCGCCGGCCATCCCTCATTCCCCTTCCGAAGCAGGCCCTCACCCTTGCTTTCGGGGAGATGGCTCGGGAAACCGTCCTCCCCGACCTCGCCGTCGCCCCTGCGAAACTGAAGGAATGCGGCTACGAATTCCGCTTTCCCGAACTCGAGGGCGCGCTGCGACACCTCCTCGGGCGGGCGTAAATTCGCCTTCCACAGACAGTGGAGAGCGTGGGTCGCGGGAGGGAGGACTTCCCGGAGGCGGCCCGTGGCGCACGCGGACTGGTTCCCTTGCGCCGCGCTCCCACCTTGGTCGGGACGGCGTTAATCGGCGGCCTTCGCGGGTCGGAGGGGCGCTACTGCCTCATGGTGCTTCCTCCCAACTTCAAGGACGACAGGAAACGCCTCCCCATCCCCCCATTCCCCTCCCCCGAGTGTCGCCTCGAATGTCAGCTGCCCTCCGTAGACGACTCCCGACGCGTCGCCTCCGAAGATAAGCAGTTTGTTCTCGCCGTCCTCCGCCATCCCATCGCGATCGCAGCGGAAGATCGCACTCTTCCCTCCGATCCGGAGGGTGAAAGGGTTGGCGCTGAGGGCGAAGGCGTTCACGACCGTGACCGTTCCGCGGAGCACGAGTTCCCCGTCCTTGCCGCGCTCCGCGCGCACCTGCAGCGAGTTCCGCTCCCCCTCCATCCCGAAGAATGGCATTTCCAGCGCCGGTCGCGCGCCGATCTCCGCCTTGGCGTGGATGGTGAAGCGGGCGAACATCCCCTCCCGCATGTGTTCGGCGACGTGGCAGTGGAAGAGCCACGAGCCGGGATTGTCGGCCGTCATGTCGGCGATTTTCATGCTCGCGGGGAGCAACTCGACGACATCGGTGCGCTGGCGTCCGTCCTCGACAACGGTTTCTCCGTGCCAATGCGCGGTGTGCAGATCGGTCTCGTCGCCGAGACCGAAGAGATACCAGCGGACGCGCTCGCCCTCGACCATTTCGAGGCCGTTGAGGTTTCCGAAAATGAGCCCGTTGATGCCGTAGCGCTTTCCCTTCTCCAAGGCCTCGGCGGTTTCCGCCCACGTGAGCGGCGGCGGGGCCCCGGGGATTCCCGCGTATTCCCAGGCTTCCTTCGCTTCCGGCCCGAGACCACTCTCGTCATGGATCATGAAGAGCGACGCCATTTCCCGGTCGACATCGGAAGGCGTGCCGTCGGCGCGGGCCCGGGTGGGATCGGTGGCCACGATGAAACCGACGAGCCCGAGATCCGTTTCCTCCTCGGCCACGACATGGCTATGGTAGAGCCAACCCTTCGAACTGGGCTCGCCCGGCAGCGGGCACGCTTCGTCGTCGATCTTCCACACATACGTGAAGCGCCCGCCCGGCCCGACGGCGGCGCCGCGTCCCGGATTCGGCGCGTAGTAGGCCCCTTCACTCTCCTTGTCGTATTTCAAACCGTGCGGGTGCATCGAGAGCGGGCGGTCGCTGCGATTGAGAAACGTCACCACGATGAAGTCGCCCCCCACCCCCCGCAGCACCGGCCCGAGGATGCCAAGGCGCTCGTTCGGGAGCATTCGCGCATCGAAACGCGCGTCGGTGTATTCCACGTAGCGCAGACGCTCGCCCGCTCGCTTCGCCATGACCTGCGGTGGGGGCGTTTTCCCGCACACCGGGTCCTCGCCTTCGGGAAGATAGTCCCAGAGCACCGGCTCGGCGGCGATGTAGTAATGGCGGGCCTTCGCGGGATCGGGAACCTCTCCGAAGAAGGTGCCGCCGGGATCGCCCATGGAAGGGGTGACCGTCGGGATGATCTCAAGCCTCGGTCCCTGCGCGACGGAAGAAGCAGCGGATAGCCCGAGCAGCAGGGCTCCGGTGAGACGACTGAGAAACGGTGAGGCTGCGATAGGCATGGCTGCTCTTGCGACGGCGGTGGGAACGGTGGAAGGTTCCACCCGAAATGCCGGCGCGACAACTTCTCCTTCTCCTTTCCCTGGGATCCCTCGTGGCCTGCCGCCGTCAGGACGCCGCTCCCCCGCCGGCGGAGATTTCGGCCGAACCCCGGATCTTCGAGGTGCGGGGCATCGTCCGCTCGCTGGAACCCGAGGCCAGGACGGCGCACATCGAACACGAGGAGATCCCCGGCTACATGGCCGCAATGACGATGCCCTTCAAGGTGAAGGATCCCCGCGAGCTGAATGGCCTGGAGTCCGGCGATCGCATCGCCTTCCGCCTCCTCGCCACCGAAGGGGACGGCTGGATCGATCACGTGCGCAAACTCGACGCCCCCCGCGCGCCTCCCGTTTTCGAGCGCCTTCCCGACAGCACTCCCCTCGCCCTCGGCGATGCCCTCCCCGATCAGACCTTCACCGACGCCGAGGGCCGGACCGTGCGCTTCAGCGATTTCCGCGGCCAGGCCTTCGCCTTCACCTTTTTCTTCACCCGCTGTCCCTTCCCCGACTTCTGCCCCCGCCTCAGCAAGGGCATGGCCGAGACCCAGAAGCTACTCAAGGCCCGTCCCGATGCCCCGACGAACTGGCATCTCGCGAGCATCACCATCGACCCCGATCACGACACCCCCGAGCGCTTGAAGGCCTATGCCGCCGAATACGACGCCGACCCCGAACGCTGGGATTTTCTCACCGCCCCGCTTGTCGAAATCTCCGCCCTCGGCGCACGCTTCGATCTCGATTTCTGGCGCGCGAACCCCGACGAACCGATCACCCACAACACGCGCACCGTCGTCATCGACACCAAGGGCCGCGTCCGTTGGATCGGAAAAGGCACC
>JAHEDC010000452.1 GCA_024641425.1 Verrucomicrobiales bacterium
CCTCTTCCTCACCGCCGGGCTCTCGCTCGTCTTTCCCTACATGATGGGGAAGCTCGTCGGCGGTGCCATGGGCCAGCACTCGGTCGACGTGGACGCCGTTGCGGCAGGCATCAACCAGGTCGCCCTCATCCTCGTCGGCGTCCTTGCCCTCCAGTCCTTCATCGCCTTCTGGCGCATCCGCTGGTTCGCCAGCGCGGGCGAGCGCGCCTTGGCCGACATCCGCCGCGACGTCTACGGACGACTCATCCGCCTGCCGATGACCTTCTTCTCCGAGCGCCGCGTGGGCGAGCTTTCGAGCCGCATCGCCTCCGACCTCACCCTCATCCGCGACACCCTCATCCAGACCGTGCCCCAGATGGTGCGCCAGTCGGTCATGCTTGTCGGCGGCATCACCCTCATTCTCATCTCCTCGGCCAAGCTCACCCTCTTCATGCTGGCCACTTTGCCCGTCATCATCCTCGCCGTCGCCATTTTCGGTCGCCGCATCCGTCGCCACACGCGCGAGTCCCAGGACCAGCTCGCGGAGAGCAACGTCGTCGTCGAGGAGACCCTCCACGGCATCGCCAGCGTGAAGGCCTACTCCAATGAAGCGCACGAGACCGCCCGCTACGGGTCGCGCATCGACAAATTCATCCGCACCACCCTCCGCGCCGCCTCCGCGCGCGGGCTCTTCGTCTCCTTCATCATCTTCGCCCTCTTCGGCGTCATCACCCTCGTCGTCTGGTTCGGGGCCGGCATGCTTGTGAAAGGCTCGATCACCGAGACCCAGTTCATGCACTTCGTCCTCTACAGCATCTTCGTCGGTTCCGCGCTCGGTTCCTTTCCGGAGATCCTCAGCGACGTGCAGAAAGCCGTCGGCGCCACCGACCGCGTGCGCGAAATCCTCGCGCAGAATCCCGAGGACACGGCCTTCGATCCGTCGGGAAAAAGCGGGCGCCTCCGCGGCGAGGTCGCGTTCAACGACGTCACGTTCGCCTATCCCTCGCGGCCCGACATCCGCGTCCTCGACGGCGTTTCCTTCGAGGCCCGATCGGGCCAGCGCGTCGCCCTCGTCGGCCCCAGCGGCGCGGGGAAATCGACCGTCACCGCCCTCCTCCTCCGCTTCTACGATCCCGAGTCCGGCGCGATCCTTTTCGACGGCAAGCCCGCTGCCGACTACCCTCTCGGCTACCTCCGCTCGCAGATGGCCATCGTTCCGCAGGAAGTCCTCCTCTTCGGCGGCAGCATCCGGGAGAACATCGCCTACGGCCGCACCGGAGCCACCGAGGCCGAGATCACCGAGGCCGCCAAGCGCGCCAACGCCCACGACTTCATCGCCGGCTTCCCCGAAGGCTACGACACCCTCGTCGGCGACCGCGGGATCAAGCTCTCCGGCGGCCAGCGCCAGCGCGTCGCCATCGCCCGCGCCATCCTCGCCGACCCCGCCATCCTCATCCTCGACGAGGCCACCAGTTCCCTCGATTCCGAAAGCGAGCGCCTCGTCCAGGAAGCCCTCGAGGAACTCATGAAGGGCCGCACCTCCATCATCATCGCCCACCGCCTCGCCACCGTCCGCGAGGCCGACCGCATCCTCGTCCTCAAGGACGGGAAAACCGTCGAGTCCGGCACCCACGACGAACTCGTCGGCAACGCCGACGGGATCTACCGGATGCTGTCGTCCTTGCAGTTCGATTTGGGGTAGGGGACGAAAGGGGCGCGACAATGTCGCACGGGCTGCACCCGATAAACCGATGCGCCGCGAGGCGTCCCGCGCCGCCTCCGGAGGGCCAAAGGCCCGGCCCCAAGCCAGCCCAGGGCAACGCCCTAGGTCCCGGTTTTGTACTCGTCATGAGCCCTGAAAGGGCGGCCCAACCGACGTCCGCGCCCGCCTACCCTGTCCGATGGTGTCGCCCCGTTGGGGCTGGGATCCTCTTCGCACGGAACCCAGGGCGGCGCTCGTGCCTCGCTTGCCCTGGGCTGGCTTGTTTAGGGCCTTTGGCCCTCCGATCCCATTCAAGCCCTGCGGGGCCATGGGGAAACTCATGGCCTTTCCGTTTCCGGCTTGGCGTCCTTGGAGAACGGAAGGGGCTTGGAATTGTGCTTTGACTCCTCCTCGGGAGGCGAGGGTTTGACCTCGTCGGCGCGTGAAAGGGTCAGGGTGTACGGCGAAATCGCGTCGCTGAACGAGAACACCGGATTCCGCCACGTTCCGTCGCGCCACATTTCCGCGGTGACCAACCAATAACCCGTGAAAGGATCGTCCTCAGTACGGATGGAAGTGAGGGTGATCAGAAGGGTACTGGGAAAGCCGTCTTTCCAGATACTGGGGGCGGCGATGATCCTTACCTGGCCGTCGAAATCTCGGCGTTGGCAGCCGTGATCCGGATAGGGCGGGCCGGAATAAATGCCTATTCCATTGCCGACCTCGACCGACCAGCCGCTGACAATCTCGTTCGTCTTGGCATCCCGAATCGTCGCGACGAGGAGGGTGTAGGGATCTGCGCCCTGTCGTATGAAAGGCTCGGGATTGTCTTTCGCCTTCAGTGGCGAGAGAAGAATCGGGAGGAGAAGGAGGTATGGCAATTTCATGCGGGTAATCCGATTGAAGATCGTTGTCAGCATCGTCCGCCGAGGATCACATCGTCAAGCCCTCTCGACCAATCGCGAATCAACTGACGGCCGGCCTTCGTATCAGGCGAATCCCGAGGTAGAAGGCCAACGCCTCATCGAGATCCCGCTGCACCGCAGTAGCGGAGCGGTTTCACCGCTTCGGCAGGTGCTTCAACCGGGCCAGAAGCTCCTCGTGGGAAATATCCTCCACCTCGCGGCTCTCCGTTTCCCGGACGCGCAGGGAAACCTCCTCGTCATCCACGTCGTAAGCAGGATCGCCGAGGGACAGGATCAGCCGCGAGATCAGAGCCCCCCGTTCCCGGAGCGGCCGGCGTTCGGCTTCGATCCGGATTTCCTCGGCGGTCATCCGGCATCGTAGGTCGGAACCTGGAGTCGGTCAACCCGCCCCTCATTCCTACCCGACCGGAGTCCGTCGTCCCCTCCGGAGACCATAGGCGCAGAGGGCGAGGATGAGGGCGGGCGGGACGAGCAGTGCGAGGTCGTTCCGGCGTGGGTTCAGCTTGCGAAGCCCGTCGCGGATTGTCTTCCGTTCCTCCGGTGTCGTCTTTTCCCACGCGCTTGGGGGAATGACCGCATCCATCTGGGCGTGGACCACGACTGTGGGCAAGATCGGGACGTAGAGAATCCAGCCAAGGGACACGACGGCGATGAGGATGAGGGTGGGTTTCATGGCATTCTCACAAGTCGCGCATCCCGCCGCGCGACGCGAGCTTTTATCCGCGTTCCCAAGCTCCAGATTGGGAACGCCGCGGTCTCGGAGGCTCCAGCCTCGCCTCCAGCCCCCCCCGAAGCCGGAGCCTCGCCCGCCAGGCCCGTGCCCAAGCGGGAGCTTGGGCACGAGGGAAGGCAGCAGTGCGCGCCTTCCCGGGCCGCCGATTTCCTCCTTCCCTCCATCCCCGCCCCTCCCGACCCGGGGCCGTCAGGAGAAGTGCTTCTTCAGGAAGGGCACGACCATTATACGCCAGAGCTGGACGGCGAGGGGCGGGGCGATTCTGCCCACGTCGGAGTGGGCGGGCGCGAGTTTTGCCGGGGATGAAGATTTCCGCCGAGGGCGCGAGGGTTTTGGCTTCCTTTCCGAAAGGAACAAAGGGATGCTGCGAACAAGTTAAGCGCCAACTTCTCCACTCCGCTCATCGAACCGATGTCCCATTCCGTCACCATCATCTACACTCGTTCGCTCGTGCGCCGAGCGTTGAACGCCTTCATGCTGAAACGGCTCGGGAAGTCGACGTTCGTCGTCTTTGCCTTGATGATAGTGTTTCTGGCCTGGAAGGCCATCGGCGGGAGCTGGACTTCCGGATTGACGTGGGTCGCGGCAGCGTTGGCTTTCGGAGCCGCTTTCCTAGTGGTCATTTACTTCGCCCGCTTCCGCGCGGCGGAAGGATTCTTTGATCAAGGGGACGAACCGACGGCGACGATTGTTTTCACCGAAGAGGGCGTGCGCACGGAGTCGCATGTCGGCTCCGTGGATCTGAAGTGGAAGGTCTTCGAGGAGATCCTGAAGTTCCCCGAAGTCTGGCTGCTGGTTTACGCCAAGAGCGGCTACATGACGTTGCCGGTCGTGCAATTGACGCCGGAGTGCAGGGCTTTCCTGGAGGAGCAAGTGCGCACGAAGGGCCGGAAGGCGTAACCCTGGAGCCGGGCGAGGGGGATTTACGCGTCGTGAGCGGGGCCAGTGTTGTCGGCGAGTTGCTCGGCGGGGTAGGTCCAGATCTCGCTGAGGGTGGAGTGGTAGTGGGGGATCTTGGCGAGGTCGGCGGCGGTGGCGCGGAAATGCATGGCGACGACGATCTCGTGGATGAGTTCGACGGCCTCGGGGCCGACGACGGCGCCGCCGACGAGTTCGCCGGTGTCCTTGCGGGCGAGGAGTTTCACGAAGCCCTCGGTCTCGCCGAGCACCATGGATTTCCCGTGGTCGTCGAAGGGGTAGGTGGCGACCTCGACGGCGAGGCCTTCGGCGGCGGCGTCCTTTTCCGTCATGCCGACGCTGGCGACCTGGGGCTCGGTGAAGATGCCGAGGAGCCGCAGCCGGTAGTCCATGCTCCGGGCGCGGGCGGCGGGGAGCCTGCCGAGGAGGACGGCGGCGTTGGTGGCGGCGCATTCGCCCTGCTCGATGGCGGTGTGGACGACCTCGTAGGGGCCGCAGACGTCGCCGGCGGCGAAGATGTGCGCGACGGGCGTGGCCTGCCGGGCGTCGGCGGGGACGCGGCCTTTCACGGTCTCGATCCCGGCGTTCTCCAGCGCGAGGCCATCGGTGTTGGGATGGCGGCCGAGGGCCTGGAGGATCTCGTGGGCGGCGAGGGTGATGTCGCCGCCGCCCTGGCGGAAGGTGATCGTCTTTTCCCCGGACTCGGAGCGCCCGGCGTGGAGCAGCTCGGTGCCGGTATAGACTTCGAGCCCGCGCGTGCTAAAGGCGTGGACGAGGGCGTCGGAGACGTCGGGGTCGAGATCCTTGAGGACGTGGGGGCTGCGCTGGACGACGGCGACTTTCACGCCGAGGCCCTCGTAGTAGTGGGCCATCTCGAGCGCGATGGCCCCGCCGCCGAGGACGATGACGGAGGTCGAAAGGGTGTCGGAGTCGAGCACGTCGTCGCTGGTGAGGGAGCCGACTTCCTCCAGCCCGGGGAGGTCGAGCCGGGAAATGGCGGAGCCGGTGGCGATGAGGATGCTGTCGGCGGTGACCTCGTAGGGCGCGGAGCCGTCGCGGGGCGTGACGCGGAGGGTGCGGGCGTCGACGAAGGCGGCGTGGCCGCGGTGGAGGGCGAAGCGGCCGTCGGCGAGCTGCTCCTGCCGGTAGCCGG
>JAHEDC010000453.1 GCA_024641425.1 Verrucomicrobiales bacterium
TTCCGCCGCAGCGAGAAGGAGGAGGACGGGACGAAACCCGAGGACGCCGCGACTCCGGGCTTCGCGCGCCTGAGTGAAATCCGCATCGAATCGCAACCGAAGCAAGCGCTGCCGAAGGAACGGAGCATCTGGAATTTCGCCAGCATCTCCTCCGAGGAGACGATGGACGGCGCGGCGGAAATGGAACGCACCGGGCGTTGTCTCGACCGCCTCTTTCCTCAACGGCTCGGCACCGCCATCCTGCGCGACGAGGAGGTCGCCCGCCTGCTCGCGCTCTTCGCGCGCCCGGCGCCCGAGCGCCGCCCGGTCGTGCTCGTCGGGCCCAGTCTGGTGGGAAAGACGGCGGTCGTCCATGAGTTCGTGCGCCGCCGCATCAGCAGGAACGGCGGATCGAAACGCGAGGGCAAAGTCTGGCTGCTCGCGCCACAACGCCTGCTCGCCGGGATGAGCTACCTCGGAGAATGGGAGGGACGCCTGCTGGCCATCCTGCATGAGGCGCGCCGACGCGGGCACATCCTTTTCTTAGATGATCTGTTAGGAATGTTCCAGGCCGGAAAGTCGCGCGAGAGCGATCTCACGATGGGACATCTCCTCAAGGCGCAGTTGGAGGAAAAGGCCCCGCAGATCCTCGCGGAAGCCACGCCCGAGCAATGGCGGCGGCTGCGCGAGATCGACCGGGGTTTCGCGGATCTCTTCCAGGTCGTGCCCGTGCGCGAACCGGGCGAAGCCGACACCGTGCGCGTGCTGGTGCGGGTGATGCAGGAGATCGAGCGCGACCGCCGCTGCGAGTTCGCGCCTGCCGTATTGCCTTTCGTCATGCAGTTGCAGCGACGCTTCGCCCGGACGCGGGCTTTTCCTGGCAAGGCCGCGGAGCAATTGCACCAGCTCGCCGCCGCCCGACCGGAAGGGGCCGCGATCACCGTCGACGATGTCCTGGAACATTTCCAGGCCACCAGCGGGATCGCGCGGCTCTTCCTCGACCGTTCCCGCACCGTGGAGCGTCGCGACGTGCAGACCTTCTTTGAAAAGCGCATCGCCGGACAGGCGACGGCGATCACCGCCATGACCGATGCCGTCTCGCTCGCCCGCGCGGGCCTCACCGACGGCGCGCGTCCCCTGGCGTCGTTGCTTTTTCTCGGGCCCACCGGCGTCGGAAAGACCGAATGCGCCAAGGCCCTCGCGGAATACGTCTTCGGCACCGAGGAGCGGCTCCTGCGCCTGGACATGAACGAATTCACCGGCTTCGATGCCGTCGAGCGCCTGATTGGCGGTTCGGCCCGTCCGCGGGGACAGCTCACGGATGCCATCATCAGGCAACCCTACGGCGTGCTTCTGCTCGACGAAGTGGAGAAGGCCCATCCGGATGTTTTCGATCTTCTTTTGCAAGTGCTAGGCGACGGACGCCTGACCGATGCCGGCGGCCGGACGGCGGACTTCGCCAACGCCATCGTCATCCTGACTTCGAACCTCGGCGCGCGCGACGCGAGGCAGACGCTGGGCTTCGCCACGGAGCTGCGCGACGACTCGGCGACCTTCGTGGGAGCAGCGGAAAAGTTCTTCCGCCCCGAGTTGTTCAATCGACTCGACCGGGTCGTCCCCTTCCACGAACTGGCGCGGGAGCACATCGCGGCCCTGGCCGAACGCATGGCGGAGGGGGCTCTGGGACGGCACGGATTCCGCTCGCGACGCCTCGGTGTGGAAGTGGATCCGGCTGTTTTCGAAAGGATCGTCGAGCGCGGATTTGACCGGGAGTTCGGCGCGCGCGCGTTGCGTCGTGCGGTCGAGGAAGAACTGGTGCAACCGCTCGCCGAGCAATTGGCCCGCGCCGGTGCCGAGGGGATGGAATCGGTGCGCGTCGTCATGGACGAGGGCCGGCCGGTGTTGCGCGGCCAGAGTTTCCGTGGCGCGGAACCGCACCGAACCGTGCTGCGCCCGCTCACACCCCACGAGGCGACGGAAATGCTCGCGGCGAGCCAGGATTTCCTTCTCCGCATCGAGAAACGCCTCGCCGAGATCGAAGATAGCGCGGACACGACCGATTTCGCCGCCCGCGCCTTCTACTACGGATTGCGCGAGGACACGACCGCGATCCGAGTCCTCCGCGACCGGCTCAAGGGAGCCATCGATCTCGCCCTCGACCGGCGGAGAAAAGCGACACCGCCCACCCCGGAAGGCCGTCACTCCACACGGATACGCATCTCCCCGCTGTGGAAAGGGCGCGTTTTCGAAACGCTCAACCGGGCGACCGATGTCGGCGTCTTTCTGACCAACCTCCAGCAGGAAGCAATGATCGTCGACTGGCTCCCCTTTGCCGCCGAGAATCTGGCCTATCGTTGCGCCAGTCTCGATTTCATCCTTGCGGGCACCTCCGACAAGCCGGAAAGCGTCAGCCTCGACATCGCCCCGATGACGGGAGCGCGCCCCGGCCCGGGCGAAATCACGCGCTACCGAACCTTCCTGGAATCGTTTACGCAAACCTTTCCCGAAGGCACCCTGGAAAAGCAGAAACTGAAAGTGGACGGCCTGCGTATCGGCGACTTGCTCGCCTTCGAACACGGCACCCACCTGTTCTGCGGCGCGGGCGGAGGGCGGCAGTTCTGCGTCGTCGGGGACGATCCCGAATCCCCCGTCATCCGCGTGCATCACGAGCGCGGCACCGTGCTCGACCTGCGCACGGGCATCCTCGTCCCGAACGCGCCGGGCCGGGCCTTGTGGGAATTCATCACCCCGCTCCTCCCGCCCGCGCCCGAGCTGGCGGCCTTCCATCACCAGGAGGAAACACCCTAACATGGCCAAAACGTATCGTTACCCGGTCTTTCTCTGGCACGATGGACGCGGTGTCCACACGGCGCGCCTGCTCGATGACGACGGCGATGGCGTGGCCGTGGCTGGGACGAGGAAGGAGGCGTTGGAGCAGTTGCGCGAATACCTCGACTACCTGCAACGGACGCGCGGCTACGCCCTGACGGCGGACTTTCGCTCGCCCCAACTGCGCGCGGTGAAGGTGAGCGTCTATCCCGAATATCCCAGCAAGAAGAAGACCTTCGCCTGTCGGGAAGCGGTGCGCCTGCGTCTCCCCTGCGTGACCGGCGAGCGCGAATCCGGCCTGCTCACCGCGATGCTCCCAACGCTCGACCAGGACTTCGAATATCACGACCGCGATGGCTTCGACAAACTGGCCGCGCATTACGTGCGGGCGACGCTTGGAGGGAAGACGCCGCGCGAGATTTCGCGCTATCTTCCCCCGGCGGGACAGGAGTTGACCGAAATCGTCCTGACCTTGCGCCAGGCCCCAACACATCGCGGCTCCGGAAGAGAATCGAAGGAACTGGCTTCGATCGCCGATCCGCTTGGCTCGCGGGACTTCCAGAAACTCGCGCGCACCTGGGAGCGCGAGGCGCAGGTGGCGGAGTTGGTGCGCATCCTGACGCAGGACGGCACCAGCGCGTGCCTTGTCGGAGCGACCGGCGGCGGCAAGACGTCCGTGCTCGGCGAGGCAGTGCGCCGACTGGAACGCGGTCGGGATTCGAGTGAGGGAGGCCTGTTCTGGATGACGAGTGCCGGGCGCATCATCGCGGGGATGCGTTGGCTCGGACAGTGGCAGGAACGTTGCGAGAAGGCTATCGCGGAGTTGGCCGAAGTCGGCGGGGTGCTCTGTGTGGAGAACCTGCTCGAACTGGTGCGCAAAGGCGGCGAAGGCGCGGAATCGAGCATTGCCGCTTTCCTGCTACCCTATCTGCGCGAGGGGGAATTGCGCCTTGTCGCGGAAGCCACCCCGCAGGAAATGGACGCCTGCGAGCGCCTCCTGCCGGGACTGATCGGCTGCCTGCAAACGGTGCGCCTGCCGGAATTCGACGAAGAAGCGGTGCGCCGCCTTCTCGACCGCGCGGCGGAGAGTTTCGCCCGTAACGACAAGGTCGTGTTCCCGCCGTCCGCGCGGGCGGGCGTGCATCAGCTCTTCCGCCGCTTCCTCCCCTACGCGTCGTTCCCCGGCAAGCCCATCGCCTTCATGTCCGCCCTCGTCGGCGAGGTGCTGGATGCGGGTGGGCGCGAGATTCCCGACGAGAGCGTGCGCGCGAGCTTCGGCACCCTCACCGGTTTACCCGAGCGCTTCCTGCGCGATGACGTCCCGCTCTCACGCGACGAAACCGTGGCCGCGCTTGCGGAAAAAGTCATCGGCCAGGAGGCGGCGGTCGGTCGCATTGCCGACATGCTCTTGCGCTTCAAGGCTGGCGTCAACGACCCGCGCCGTCCGCTCGCGGCCTTCCTTTTCTGCGGCCCCACGGGAGTCGGCAAGACGGCACTGGTACGGGCGGTGGGCGACTTTCTCTTTCCGAACAAACCGGAAAAGGAGCGGCTCGTCCGCCTCGACATGAGCGAATATTCCGGTCACGACGCGGCGGCCAGACTTCTCGGCCGGGCCGATGGCGAGCCTTCGGAACTCGTGCGCCGCGTGCGCTCCAATCCCTTCACCGTGCTCCTCCTCGACGAGGTGGAAAAGGCGGACGACGCCGTTTTCGATGTCCTCTTGAATGTGCTCGATGAAGGCAGGCTGACCGATGCCTTCGGACGGGAAACCTCGTTTCGCTGCTGCGTCATCGTCATGACCTCGAACCTCGGAGCCGGCGGCGCGGGCGGGATGGGATTCACCGAACCCGGAGCGGAACCGCAGGTCTTCGACAGCGCGGCAGTGCGGTCTTTCTTCCGCCCGGAATTCCTCAACCGTCTCGATCACGTCGTGCCCTTCCGGGCCCTCGGGCGAGAACAGATCGAGGTCGTCGCCACCAAGGAACTCTCCGAAATCGCCGCCCGCGAAGGTCTCGCCGAACGCGGCCTCACCCTCGATTTCGAGGAACCGTTGGTGCGCTATCTCGCGGAGACGGGCTTCGACGCCCGCTACGGAGCCAGACCGCTCCAGCGCCGGATCGAGGAAGTCATCATCGCCCCCCTCGCCCGCTGGATCCTCGCGCATCCGGAAACGCGTGATACCACTCTGCACCTGTCCCTCTTGCCCGACGGGAATGTTGCCCTCGCTCTGCCCACGTAGCGGCTACTTCACCAGGATTTCGGCCGTCGAAACAGGCCCGGTGACCCCGAAAGAATTGACCGTTCTTGCTTCCAGATGGTGCTCGCCCTCAACGACATCCCATTGGAAAGCTTCCGCGCACGGTGTCCGGTCGCCCCCGTCCTTTCGGATTTCGAAGCGCGCGAAGTTCGGGGTCAACGTCTTCATCCCGACCCTCAGTTTCCCGTCCTCGACGGACAGATTCAGCGCGGCATGGCCGAGCGGGAAATAGGGATCGGTCGCCGGATGCTCGGGCAGGGCGCGGGTATGCCACGGCGTCCCGTCGCAGAGGGCATCCTTCACGATGAACATCCCGCTGTAATCAATGCCCGAGT
>JAHEDC010000454.1 GCA_024641425.1 Verrucomicrobiales bacterium
GACGTCGCTACCAGTCCCATCCTATCGCGAAAACGTGCCGGAAAGCGTGCGTTCTCGCACCGCGTTGAAAATCAAAGAGCCAGCTTCCGGACTCGAACCGGAGACCGACTGATTACAAATCAGTTGCTCTACCAACTGAGCTAAGCTGGCCTATTGGTGGGCGGAAAGTAGGCGCTTTTTCGGAAAGGGGAAATGAAAAATATCGTCGATTCATTCGCCGAGGGCAGCGAGGTGGCGTTCGGCGTCGAGGGCGGCGGCGCAGCCGTCGCCCGCGGCGGTGACGGCCTGGCGGTAGACGTGGTCGGCGACATCGCCGGCGGCGAAGATGCCGGCGACGTTGGTGGCGGTGCTGCCGGGCTGCTGGAGGACGTAGCCGTTCGCGTCGAGGTCGATGAGGCCCTTCAGGAATTGGGTGTTGGGGACGTGGCCGATGGCGACGAAGACGCATTTCACCTCCAGCTCGGATTCCGCGCCGGTGTTGGTGTCCTTGAGGGTGACGGCGCGGACCTCGCCTTTCTCGTCGGTGAGGTAGGCGGCAATGCCGGAGTTCCAGATCGGCTCGATCTTCGGATTCTTGAGCGCGCGGTCGGCCATGATCTTGCTGGCGCGGAGTTCGTCGCGGCGGTGGATGAGGTAGACCTTGCTGGCGAACTTCGTCAGGAACGAGGCCTCCTCGCAGGCGGAATCCCCGCCACCGACGACGCAGACGGGCACGTCGCGGTAGAAGGCGCCGTCGCAGGTGGCGCAGGAGGTGAGGCCGTGGCCGATGAGAGCCTTCTCGCCTTCAAGGTCGAGATAGCGCGGCGCGGCTCCGGTGGCGATGATGACGGTGCGCGCCTCGACGGGCGCGGCGTCGGTGTGGAGGATGAAATGGCCGTCGGCGGGCTCGATTTTCGTGACGCTGGCGTAGTCGGTGCGAGCCCCGAATTTCTCCCCCTGCTGCTGCATGCGCATCATGAGTTCGGGGCCCATGATGCCGTCGGGGAAGCCGGGGTAGTTCTCGACCTCGGTCGTGGTCGTGAGCTGCCCGCCGGGCTGGGTGCCGGAGAGGATAAGAGGGGCGAGGTTCGCGCGCGCCGCGTAGATGGCGGCGGTGTAGCCGGCGCAGCCGGTTCCGATGATGACGAGGTTTTCCATGGGGGGAAGAGTGAACGGTCAAGGGTCAATGGTCAATGGGAAAGGCGGAGGCAGCAGGGGTCAGGGAGGGCAAGTAGCAAGGAAGTGGCAGGTATCAGGGGTCAAGTGGCAAGGGAACTGAGGCGAGAAGCGAAGAATCGGGGAGGATGGCAGAAAGGTGAGAGGAGGAAGTCGGAATTTTGTTTTGAGAAAAGGGATTGACGAATTCTATTTAAATAGAATATATCGAGGATTATGCCGCGCAAGCCTTCCAGGGAGCCGACCGATGCCGAATTGCGAATCCTGAATTGTCTTTGGGACGGAGGGGCGATGCGCTTGAGCGAGATCGCGGTGGTGCTGCGGGACGGGGGGGCGCTGGCGAATACGACGATCGCGACGATGCTGAAGGTAATGTCGGAGAAGAAGCTCGTCCGACGCACGCGGCGGGACGGGAATGTGGTCTGGGTCGCGTCGGTGACGCGGCAGGCGGCGAACCGGGGGTCGGTGGACCGGCTCCTTGATCGGCTTTTCGACGGTTCGGCGAGTCAGTTGGTGGCGCATCTCCTGAAGGGTGGGCGCTTGTCGGAGGCCGACCGGGAGGAAATCGAAACTTTGCTCCGCGACGATGCGGAAGGGAAAAAATCGGAGAACAACCCCAGCTCGAAGCCATCATGAATCCTGTCGCACTTCCGGAATCCGTCTTTCAAGCGCTTGGCTGGGCGATGTTGCATTTCCTGTGGATCGGCGCGGGGGTTGGTCTGCTCTGCGCGATCCTCGAACGCTTTCTGCTGCGCGGTGTGGCTCCGGCGTTTCGCTATGCCTTCGGACTCGCGAGTCTGGGCCTTTTGGCGGGAATCGCGGGGCTTTGTGTCTGGAAGATGTGGCCGGAGGGTGGTCATCCGGTCATGGCAAAGGCGGTGCCGGTCGTGGCTCCGGTTTGGGATGAAATCGGAAGTGATCTTACGTTCCCCGTGAATCGGGACTTGGACGCGGAGGTAAGAACCGGGCTACTCGGAGCCACCTCGCAGGGCGCTGCGAACCCAACCGGATCGAACTTCGACTGGATCGCGGTGTTGCCGTGGGTGTGGCTTGCGGGTTCGACAACGCTTGCGGCGATGCTGGGATTCGGATTCCTCGGAACGGTGCGCCTGCGTCGCGGGGCGTCCACGACGGGTCTGCGCCGGGCTCGCGTTCGCTGCGCGAAGCTGTGCGAACGGCTTGGCATCCGGGTGCGGGTCGGCCTTGCGGCTTCGGAGCGCGTGGTCTCGCCGATCGTGGTGGGAATCTTCCGGCCGTTGATTGTCCTGCCCGCCTCGGCGGTGAGCGGGATGCCGCGTGAAATGCTGGAGTGGATTCTGCTCCACGAACTGGCGCATGTCCGCCGTCTCGACAATGCGGCGATCCTTCTCCAGCGCGTGCTCGAATGCCTCCTGTTCTTTCATCCCTGTGTCTGGCTCGTCTCCCGCTGGGTGGATCGCGAGCGGGAATTCTGCTGCGACCACTTCGCGCTGGCGCACAATGCGGACCGCGATCCGGCGGGTTACGCCGAGGTGCTGGCGCGGTTGGCGGGCGTGGCGTTGCCGCCGCTCGCCCCGGCGTCCGCGATGGCGAGCCATGCGGTCGTGCATCGCATCCGGGGCGTGCTGAACACTCGGAAAAGCCCCGTCCGCGCGGGCGGCGGGAGCGCGGTTTTCGGCGTGCTTTTAATCGGACTGGTATCCGCCGCGACGATGCTGTGGGCGTTTTCAGAGCCGGAACCTGCTTCGGAAACGGGGGCGGAAACGCCCGTTGAGGAGCCAGCGCAAACAGGGGATCCCGAAGTTCCCACCAAAACGTTCCAAGGTCCGGGCGTTCTCGGGGAATTGGATCGACTGTGGGAGACGAAGGACGGCCTGCCCGCCGACTTGCGGCCCGTGGAGGTGGTCGAGAAACCCGCGTCGCCTGCCGGGATCGGAGCCGCCACGGAGATGGTAACGAAAGTCTATCCCGTTCCGCCCGACTTCATGCACTACTTCGGCGGCAGGGACAACACGCTTCAGGAGTATCTTGAAGCAAACGGATTCGACTTTCCGGACGAGGCCTTCGCCACCTTTGAGCCCAGTTGCTCCTGGGTTGTGGTTCGGCATTTCGGCGAAACCCTTGAGAAAATCGTGGCGGAGTTGGATGGCCGGTATCCGGATCGGGTGCGGCAGGCTCAGGTGCTCCTCACGGCCGATCTCAAATGGAAGCAAGGAGCGACGGAACGGGAAACCGCCGCTCCGTCCGTCGTGACTCGGGACGGGCAAAGGGCGAAGATCGAGAAGATCCGGGAAATGGTCGTCTCCCGCGATCAAGCGGTGAAGTTGGGGCAGATCGAGCCGGAAGTCGATTCCGGCGAGTCCTTTGTGATCCCGCTGGGCTTACAGTGGGAGACCGATCCCACGTTGCGGGATGGACTGCTTCTCGATCTGAAAGGCGAGTTCGTGCTTACGATTCCGAAAGGAGCCGACCCGATCGGTTACGCGGAGGATCTGGACGCGGGGGGATCATCGGACAAGCCCGATCCGAAGAAGATCACGGCTCTCGATGTCTATCGTGCGCCGTTTGTGGTGACCGTGGGATCGGGCGAGTCGGTGGATGTTCCCTTTCTCGCCAACGAAGACCTCCGCGCGCAAGGCACGCTTTCGGCGACCCTCACCGCGACCTTGATTGATCCGAGCGGACAGCCCATCACGACCCAGGAAGGTTTCGAGAAGGCGTGTCCGCTATTCACAATGCGGGCACGGTCGCGGACGGTCGGCGAAGCCGGGCGGGGTGAGCGCCTGACGACGCTCGCTCTCGCCGCCTTCGATCTCGGGGATTACCAGAACGCCGGACACTGGGCGAGAATGGCGTTTACCCTCGATCCCGAGGCGGGGGAACGGTACCCGTTCTGGAATCAAACGAGGGAAGCGCTTTCGAACCCGCCTGAGCGGGCCGCCGGTGACGCGGACGGCTGGATGGAGCGCTCGTACCGGCTTCGAGCGCCGTTGCTCCCGGCGGACTGTGTGGCGGATGGGGATGCGTTGCGCGCGTTTCTTATCGAGCAGGGGATGGCCTTTCCGGTGGGTGCGACCGCCGTGCTGGCGGAGGACGGGGTGACGGTGGTGGTGCGCAATCGGAACGACGAGATGGAGAGACTGGAGGCGGGCCTCACCAGGCGTGTGCTTGGCTATGCGGAAGGGGCGGTTTCGGTGAGCGTCGAGGTCTTGTCGGGTTCCGTGGAGGCGATCAAGGCCGTGGTCGGGCCGGGCTATGTGGACGACCTCGGAATCAGCGCGTTCTATTCCGACGAGGAGTATACCAAACTCATGAAGGGAGGAAGTCCGGAAGGCACGCGCAGGGAATCCTATTCCTCGCGCCTTCTGGAGCGCGGCGGGGAGATCGATGTTCTCGAACCCTTGCCATTGGAGGGCGCGAGCGCCCTTCTGCGAACGGTGGTGGGAGGCGATGGAGAAACGATCGAGGCGAATTTCACGATGGTGCCGTCCGACAGGAGGAATCAAAAGGACGCCGCCATTATCCCGAGACGGTCATCGACCACCCTCACCGTTTGGGACAAGGGTTGGATCGCGTTGGGAGCGCCGGCAAAGGACGGGACGGCCCATCTCGTGTTTGTCCGCCTTGAGATCGTCCGGGTTTAGGCTCCGGCTTCTGGAAGCCCCTGCCCTTTCCGGGACTTGTTTTCTGGGGAATCGGCGGGAGGGTAGGGGTTCCGGCCCGAAGGCCACCGCGCCCGCGCGGCCCGTCGGTCCTCCGCCTTGTCCCGCCCCTTTGGGGCTTTTCCTCTCCTCTGTTTATGCCCACGGCCTTGCCCTGGGCGAGCTTGTCCGGCCCCTCCGGGGCGTTTGCGCTTGATGAATCATATTATTCGCCTCAACTTGATGAAAGCCCTCGGCCTCGAATCCATCGCTCAGGAAGTCGCGACCGAAGGATATTTTGTGAAGTGCATCGTGAATTCATCAGGTGCCATCTTCTTTCCCGGAACGGTTCAGCATCGAGACGTCAAGCGGGAAAGCGTTTCCTACGAGGATGATTACCGTGGAAACGCGTTGGCGGCGACAATCACGCCGGGCAAGATCGATATTCGATTTCATCAAAATTATCCAGACGACACTGTGAGGTCGATTTTCGAAGAGCTTCTTGGGCTGCCCAACTTAGCCTGGGCAACTAGTTTCACGGTTCGATACCAGGGGAGGACGCTTCTCGGATGACAACACGTCGAAATTCATAAGGGGA
>JAHEDC010000455.1 GCA_024641425.1 Verrucomicrobiales bacterium
GCCGCCGCCGAAGGGATCGGACAAGGGATTGCGCATCGCGTGCCAGTAGGCCACCGAGAAGCGGAGGTGTTCCCGCATCGTCTTCCCGGCGACGACTTCTTCGGCGTTGTAGTGCTTGAACGAGAGCGGGTTTTTCGAGTTTTTACCCTCGAACTTGATCTGCGGAATATCTGGGAATGCTTCTTTGGCCATGGGCGCAGATTGAAGCAGGTTCTCGCCCAAGGTCAATCACGGAATTCCAGCTCGATTCGAACCCGCGCGGGTCGAAGCCGAGGGAGCAGGCTCGCGGGGAACCTCGCCCGAATCTCCGACGAGACTCCCTTGCGCCGCCCGGATCGGGATCGACATGTTGAGCCGCATCGGGATGGAATCGGCCGTGTTACCCGCAAGCGCCTTCACCGCCTTGCCTACCAACTGAATCGCCGCCCCAAGCAGGGCACAGTTCGAAAAGGTCGTAGCCACAAGCACCGAGAGCAAGAGGGTTCGCGCAAGAACAAGGAAGGATCGGGGAAAGGATTTCATGGAAAAATGCGGGATCCAGTGAGGATTCCGTGAACACCCGCCAATGACAAGGGAGAAATCTCCCCGACGGCTTTTGGTCTGCCTTGTCCAACCGGACGGGGCCCTCTCGAACGAAGTCATGCGGGGAGCCCCTTTTCGCACTGGTCGCCACCGGTTTCCGCTGACTCCACGATTCACACTCCTTAATCCAGGCTTTCCAAAGTTCGCGGCGCCCCACAAGGAACTCTTCGAGCGAAAGGTTCACCGTCCCGTCGAGTTCCGGAATATAGGGGTGATGGAGTTCTCTCGTCGAACGGGCGCCATCGATTACGGGGTTCCCCATCTCGGTAATGAAGTGCAGGGTGATTGTCTCTCGAATCCTGGAAGAACCCTGCGGGCCGGAACCCACACCATTGATGGCGACGGTGCGAATCCGAATATCCTCGGGAGCGACAAACGCGATCGATCGGAGGAAGTCATGACAGCCAAGAACCGGCGATGTGTATTCGCTCCGGTATGAACCCGAGCGCGTCCCGATCGGAACATTTCCGCCGATCCGACGCAGGAGGGAGCGGAGCACGTCGTCCAGGTCGCCCCACTCCTCGAATCGTTCGTTGATCCGACGGGAGTCGAATCGTTCGACCGCACGGTGCCGCTGCCGCACCGATCTCGAACCAACGCCCAGATGCGCCGGACTGTAAAGCTGCATCGCGACTTCGAGATCCCCGTCAACCGCTCCGGATGCAACGCGCTGCCGGGAACCATCCAGCGCACACCCCCACCCCAAAAAGGCGAACCCAAAAACGAGAAGCGAGCGAGGGAGAGTTTCCACTGGCTCGAAGCGTAACGGACGCTCGGCCAACTCTCAATCTCCCCTCCCGCATTCGATAATTACGCCCGATCGCGCTCGCCTCGTCGCCTTTAGTTCCCGTAGGCCTCACCCCGGATTTCCTCCACGGCTCCGAGCGGGATGGCGAAGCGGGAGAACGAATTGTCGAGCACCTTCAACTCCTCGCCCTCGGCGGAAACCTCGATGGCAAGAACCTTCCACCCGCCCGAAGTCGTCACCACATACTTCGAAGAACGCAACTTCTTCGTCCCAGTCACGATGGCGAGCACCGTGCCGAGTTCCATGTTCCTGAGGCCGAAAAGGATCGAGTTGAACCGCAGGCGCCCGTCCCTGTAGCCAAGGAATTCCGCCTCGAAAAAGTCGCGGTCGCGCAGGAAGCAGCCGGGCTTGCCGTCGAGCATCGAAGCCATGCGATCCTCCGGAATTTCCCCGAATTGGAGAAGGGCGATGCCGCGCAGGGGAATGGCGATCTCGCCCTCGGGCGTCGCGAGGGTCACCGCGCGGGCGTCGGCGGGGCGGAGGTTGCCGGCAAGAATCGTTCCGCCCTTGAGGTGCAGTCGCGTTGGAAAAGGCGCGGCGGCATCGCCCTCTTTTCCGGGATTCAGGAAGCGCGAGGCCACAAGTTGCTTGCCCATCCCGTCCGCCTGCCACGACAGCGACACCGCGGCTTCGGAGGCGTTCTCGTAGTATTCCAGCGTGATCGGATACTTCTTGCCCTTCTCGAGATCGATCTGACCACTGTAATCGGTGATGGCACCATCGTGCCACTGATCGATGATCAGCTTCTCGTCCACCCAGAGCCGCACCCCGTCATCGGCGCGCGCGGTGAAGGTCACAGGACCCGTCAGGGGCCCTTCCAGCCAGCCTTGCCAGCGCACGCTGAAGTTCTCGCGCCCGATTCCGGCCCCCACCCCGGGATCGCCCTGGCCCCAGTTGAAATTGACCTCCGGATCCAGACGCTCGACGGAGAATCCATCGAGATTGCGCGAACCGAAATAGCGCCCTCTCAATCCCTGCCCCAGACCGCCCGAGAGCGCACGCGCGTCCGGCGGAGGGGTGTTCCCGTCCGGTTGGGTGAAGCGATCCTCCGGTACGATCTCCCGCTGTCCGCCTGACGGCGTCCAGAAGAGCCGTGCCGTCGCCGTCCCGCCCTGCTCGTACATTTCCATTCGAAACGGATAACGTTTCCCCGCCTCCAACGCGATGGTGCCCGAGTGCTCCGTGTCCGACTGGTCGTGCCATTCGTCCACCACCAAACGACCATCGACCCATAATCGTGCGCCATCGTTCGAAAGCACATGGAAGGCGTGATTCCCGGCAGACTTCGACTCGATGAATCCTTCCCAACGGGCGCTGAATCGCTCGGCATCGATCCCTTCCGCCGGAGCGCCTCCGCCCCAGGCGAAATCGATCTTTCCATCAATTCGCGAACGCGAGTCCCCGCCAAGATCCTTCGAATTATAAAAAGTGGCGCGCAATCCCGGCGGCGTCGCCGTGGGAGGCACCACACTATCGTTCCTGACCAGCCAGGCCACCCGCAAGTCCTTCGACCCGATCTCGCGACTCCCCCCCGAGCCGTCGAGCACCCGCAAACCGGTCTTGTCCATCGAGACCATCCCCTCGATGCGTTCCCCCTCCGCCGTTTCGACGATCGCGCGCCCGAGTTCGCCGCCGCGTGCGACGAGACCGTCAAGATACAAGCTCAGGCACACGAATACGGCAGGACGCCACCACGGCAATGGAAAGACTCTCCTCATGGGCGACACCTACTCTTTCGCCTCCACTCCGAGCGCTTTCAGTTTCGCCGCCACATCGCCGCCGTGCGCCCCCGCCTTCACCGCCTTGTCGATGAAGAGGATCTTTCCGTCCTTGCCAATGTAAATCGTCCAGCGGTTCGCCATCTTCTTTCCCGCCATTTGCACGCCATAAGCCCCGGCAACCTTCGCGTCGGCATCGCTCAGAATCGGATAGTCGAGTTCCAGCGACTTGGCGAACTTCGCGTTCGTTTCCGCGTCATCGCAGCTGGCGGTAAAATACGCGACATTGAATTTGCGAAGGGAATCGCCGCTCTCACGGAGCGACTTGCATTCAGCCGTTCACCCACCGGTGAACGCCTTTGGAAACCAGGCGATCACGACCGCCTGCTTTCCCTTGAATTCGGACAATTCGTATTCCTTCCCGTCACTGCCGGGGAGGGAGAAGTCGGGCGCTTCGTCCCCAACCTTCAGTTCCACCGCATCGGCGGCATGGATCGTGCCCGCCACCCCTAATAGGATGCCGGCGAGAAACGGGATGATTCGATTCGCATTCATAATGGCCCATCCTAGGCTCGCCTCTCCTGCAATCAAGCGCGGATTCACGCCGCGAAATGCCGCTTGAATCCGCCGCGCGACGGCCTGAAACTCCTTGTCGATGAGGCGATCCACCACCACGAAGCTCCCCACGGAAACAGGCGCCACGGCGTCGGGTCTTCCCGTCGCCATCGAGGAAAAGCTCGACCTTCTTGCCCGGCGTATCCGCCGTGTCCGTGTCGCCCGCGGCCTCTTCATTGTCCTTGCTGTCGCCGGCTTCGCCCTCCTCACGGTCATGGCCGTGGACGCGGGTTTCGTCATCGTCTCGGACACCGTGCGCGCCGGCCTCTCCGGAGCCGCCTTGGTGGCCGTGCTCGTGGCCGCGTGGCTTTTCGTCGTCCGGCCTTTCCGGAAAAAATTTGCGCCGGCCGAGATCGCGCGCATTCTCGAAACCCGGCACCCGGAACTCGAGGAGCGCCTCAGCACCGCTGTCGGTCTCCTCTCCGTCAATACCCCGGAATCCCTCCGCGGCTCCCAGGAACTCCTCGACGCGGTCGTCCGCGCCGCCGAGACCGATGCCGGTGCCCTCAAGGTGCGGCAGGAATTCCCCGCCAAGAAGGCGCGGCGCCTCGCCGCCGTCGCCCTCGGGGCCGCGTCGGTCATCGGCATCGCGCTCGCCCTCTGGCCGGGCCCGGCGGGTCGCCTCGTTACCCGCGCCCTCAACCCCGCCGCCCGCGTGGGCAACCTCTTCGCCGACCGCCTCCACGTCGCGCCCGGCGCGCTCACCATCGCCGAGGGCGAACCTCTCACGATCACGCTCGAAACCACTGAAGACGCTGAACGCGCCGAACTGCGCGCCCGCTTTCCCGGGAAGGCCGAGACCGTCGAGCGCATGGCCTTGCTCCCGACCCGCGATCCGGAGAATCCCGAACTCCGCCGCTTCACCGTCACCTTCCCCACTGCGCTCGAGAGCTTCCGCTACCGGGTGCGCAGCGGACGCGCCCTGAGCGCCTACTACGACGTGCGTGTCATTCCCCGCCCGGTCATCGAGGATATCACGCTCGAATACACCTTCCCCGAATACACCGGCCTTCCTCCCAAAACCGTGAAGGCCAGCGATGGCTCTATCGCCGCCGTCGCCGGTACCCAGGTCGCCGTTTCCGCCCGCGTCGACCGCCCGATGAAAACGCCGGCCCTCCACGTCAACGAGACGCCGGTCTGGACGAACTCCCAGTCCGGGGAGGGCGGGAAACCGGTCATTACCTGGAAAATCGATCTCCGCCCCGACATGACCGGCGTCTGGAAAATCGCCCTCGAGGACTACAACGGCATCCACAATCGCCCGACCGAATATCCCATCAACGTCGCCGAGGACGCCCCGCCCACCCTCCGCATCATCACCCCGGAATCCCGCGACCTGAACCTCAAGCCGAACGACATCCTCAGCATCGGCTACCTCGCCAACGACGACTTCGGCCTCACCACCGCCCGCCTCGCCCTCGCCACCGTGGACGGCGACCTGCCCGGCGTCGAGCAAGCCCTGCCCGTCCCGCAGGAAGCGACCGGCGACTGGATCGGCGAGGCCACCCTTGATTTCAAGAAACTCGACCTCGGCGGCCAGCGCGACGTCGAGATCCGGGTCGCGCTCGCCGACGGACTCGGCCAGGAAGTTCTCTCCGACGCCCTCGTCGT
>JAHEDC010000456.1 GCA_024641425.1 Verrucomicrobiales bacterium
CAACTGCCGGGCCCGGCTTTGGAAGGCGCGGTTGCCGGTTTGGCTTCCGCATACGCTGGTCTCGATCGCGAGGTCGCAAGCGCCTGGTTGAACGGGATGCCTCAGGGTAGCGTGAGGGATTCGGCGATCTCGAATTATGTGGGAGGCCTCGCACGGACGGATTCCTCGATGGCATGGCAATGGGGAACGCGGATCGCCGATCCCGTCCAGCGGAGTGTCGCGTTGGAACGCGTCGCCGAGAATCTGTTGGTGAACGATCCTGTGGAGGGAGCGCTTCAGATCCGCGAGTCGCCCGATCTTTCGGCGGAAGCGAAGTGGCGGCTGCTTGAGCGTCCTTCCAAGTATTGAGTCGTGGCAATTACGGGAGCTGGAATTGCACGGTGACGTCTTCTTTCCCTCGACGGAGTTTGGCCTCGATGGTATCGCCGGGCTGATGGGATTCGAGGATGCGGGCGAGGAGTTGGGATTCGGTGAGGTTCTCGTCGAGGCCGCCGAGGGAGACGAGGATGTCCTCGACCTGGACGCCGGCGTTGTGGGCGCGGGCGTGGTCGTTGTATTTGCCGGTGTATTGGACCCGGAGGCCGAGTTTTTCGTCGGAGAGGCCAAGGGTGCGTCGTTGCTCGGCGGTAAGGGATTCGAGTACCATGCCGCCGAGGGCCATACGGCGGAGATCCCAGGTCGAGGTCCGCCAGGAAATATCGGAGGCTTTCCGCCAGCCTTCCTCGAGAACGAGAAGCTTTGATCCGGTATCGCCGTCTCGACGGACGGTCATGGGGATGCGATCGCTCCCGGCGGCCTGATGGAGCACCCACTGGATGTCGGCGGGGGAGAGGATGGGCTGGCCGGCCATGGTCACGATCTCGTCGCCGCCGCGCAGGCCGGTCTTGGCGGCTGGGGAATCGGGAGCGATGCTTTCAAGCGTGGCCCGCTGGTCGTTGCGGAGTTTCATGCCGGCGACAGTCGGATTCGGCCAGGGATAGAGGAGCTGGTCCGGGATCGGCTTCTTGGCCTCGCGGAATTCCTTCCGCGCGGCTTCGGGGATCATGTGGCAGTGGACGCAGCTCCCCGCGAGCTTGCCCTCGTAGTCGAGCTTCTCCTCGAAGCGGTCGAGGGCGGGGAAGTCAAGCGGGGTGGCGTGCGCGGGATCGGGTCCGCGCTTCTTCGCCAGGGCCGGTCGATGAGTCTCGATGTCCGCATGCAGGGCGAGCGCGGCCTTCATCGCCTCGCGCAAGCCCGCGAGCGAGATGTCCTTGTCGGCGTCCTTCGGCTTCGCCGAGCGGGTGCCGTAACGTCCGAGGATCGTTTTATCCGCTTCAAGGAAGAAGGCGGCGAAGGACATGTCGAAGTCGAACTGGAAGAGGCCGAGGTCGAGGGCGTTCGCCTGGATGAGGCGCACGCAGACGAAGTCGTCCATGAGGTCGGCAAGGGTCTTGTCGCGACGGACAACCTGCCCGTCAAAGCTCGCGCACGCGTGTCAGGGGATACAGCGCAGGACGACGAAGAGGGGCTTCCCTGATTCGCGGGCCTTGGCGATCCCGGCGTCGAGGTCGTTGTAGGTCCAGAAGGCATCGTCCTTCAGGGCGTCGATGTCGCCGCGCACCTGGTCGTCGCGTTCGGCGGCGAAGAGCGGGGAAGCGAGCGCCAGACCGGTGAGGAGGGCAAGTGAAGGAAGGGTTTTCATCCTGCCATTTGTAAATGGGCTCGGCCCCGGTTGACGAGCACAAAAAAACGCCCGCAGGTTCGTGAGAACCTGCGGGCGTCCGAGTTTATGAAAATCCTTGCCGACCGGACATTCCAACGGGTCCGGTAGCGAGGAAAAATCTTACCAGGAAAGGCGGAAGGCGCCGGTCACGCCCCAGCCGTCGTATTCGCCGCCATTGTGGGCGTCGTCGTTCATATTGGCATAATCGACACCCGTCTGGAACTTCAGCTTGTTGCCGCAGATGTAGTAGTTCAGGCCAAGGAAGATCTCGTCGTAGCTGTCGCCACGACCACTGATGGCCTCGCTCTCGTAGCGGCTGAAGCGCACGCCGTCGTTGCCGTCACTCTCCACGTGGGTATAGCGGGTAACAACCTGCACCTTCTCCGTGATGTCGTAGAAGGGCATGACCATGACGGCCCACAGATCGGGCTGGCCAAAATATCCGGTGGCTCCGGCGAGATCGGTGCGGAGGCCGAATTTGCCATTCTTAAGGTTGAAGTTCACCGAACCGACATTCTCGAGGTCGCGGGTGAAACCGTTATTCTCGTTCGGGTCGTTGTAGACGTAGTCAACTTTCAGAAGGGCCTGGTCGACACCCATCGCGGAAGCGAAGTCGTAACCAAGGCTCGCGAGGTAGGCGATGCCGCCGTTGAAGTCACCAAACTCGGGCGTCTCGTCTCCGGACGAATAGATGCCGGTGTGATAGACCCAATTGTCCTTGGTGCCGGAAACACTGACCCCTGGCAGGTATTCGTTGGGGAACCACAGGTTGTTTGCGAGGGCACTGCGGTCGATCGTGAGGATCTCCTTCGATGACGTCGAGCCTTCCTGAGTGAAGGGGATGCCGTGCTTGCCAACGGTCAGTTTGAAGGCCTTGCTCGGAGCATAGGCAACGTAGGCGTCCGTCAATCTGTTGTAGAAAAGGCCGTCGTCCGGATCGAGATCAACCTCGCCGTGGACGATGAAGTCTTGGAAAACCTTCGCCTTGAGTCCGGCGCGGAAGCGGCGGGTATTGTAACCATCGAAGCTGGCATCGCCGTCGTCGGTGCTTCCATCAACGTAGCCATAATCCGCTTGAAACCGTCCCGTGAAAGAAAGTTCCTGAAGGAAGGGGTTGTTCGGATCCTTGTAAAGGGTCGTGTAACCCCAAAGGGAGTCGCACCAATCCTTGTCTTCAGTGACGGGGGGCATGGCGCCCTTGCTGGACATGGACACTTCTCCCGCGTGAAGGGCACTGGCGCCGATGGAAAATCCCAAGAGCGCCCCGGCGGTCGCAGCAAGTTTTCGGCTGCCGGGCGCGTGTGGTCGGATGGTATTGCTATTCATGAGTTGCATTCTTTTGGTTGTGGTGTTGATCGACTGGTAGCCGTTCCCGCGCATTGTCGCCGCAAGGACCGGCAAAAATCAACGGAAAACTTTGAATTAACGAAATATTAGGGATTCGTGACTAATTCAATGTGTCTATTCTGTGACATAACCGTGCCAGTGTGTCGAAACATTTTCACCGCCGGTTTGTGACAGTTTCGTCACTTCCAGGGCCGGTTTGCGGCATCGGTCGAAAAGAGGCCCGCCGCCTGGACTCCCGGCGGGACCGAGAGTCGCTGTCAGCGCCGGCGGTTGCGCACGTGTTCCTCGAGTTTCTCGAGGAAATCGGCCACGTAATCCTGTGGCTTCAGTTCCTGGGCCCGCTTCAGGAGCGGGATGGCCTCTTCGTAGCGCTGAAGGCGGGCGAGCAGGCGGGCGGACTTGATTTTGGCATCGGCTTCGAAATTCTCCAGGCTGGCCGCCTCCTCGTAGAGGGCCAAAGCCTTGTCGTTCTCAGCCTCGGGAAGTTCCTCGTAGTATTTGCCGAGCATAAGGCGGGCTTCGCCGTCGAGCGGGTCCTCGTCAATGAGGGATTTCAGTACCGATTCCGCCTCTCCGCCGAGGCCCCGGGAGAAGTGGATCTTGGCCTCGATGCGCATGAGGCGGTGTCGGTCGTCGGCGGGCAAATCGACGGGCGCGGATTCCTTTACACGGGAAAGGAGTCGGGCCGCCTCATCCTGGCCATCGCGCGCCATGAGAATCTCGACGGCGCGAAGCGGGCCTTCGATTTTTCCGTCAAGAACTCTCTCGTAGGCCCTTAGATAGGTGTCAGCGGCGAGTTCCAGCAGGCCCTCGTTCACGTAGATGGCGGCAAGAGTGTTTTGCTCTGTGGCGGGGAGTTTTCCCATGCCGTCGAGAAGTTCGTAGTTCGCGGCCGCTTCCAGCATCTGCTTGCTCCCGACGTAGGCGTTGGCCTGGATGAGCCAGAGTTTGTCGTCTTCCGGCTTATCCTTGATCATCGATCCGGCGAGGGCGACGACGTCCCCGTAGCGTTCCAAAGAGAAAAGGGCCTGGATGAGTCCCAGCTTCCACGCGGGCAGGGCGGGGTCGAGGAGAATCGCATTCCGGAATGCACCTTCGGCGGCGACGAATTGACCGGTTTCCCAATAAGCGCTTCCCAGCAGGCCATAGGCGGCCGGATCGGTGAGACCAAGCTGGATGGCTTTCGTGAGGTGGACGATCCCGTCAGAAAAGCGCCTGGCCTTGACAAAGATGATGCCCAATTGCTTGTGAGCGTTCATGTAGTCCGGGAATTTCCGGATCGCTTCACGGAAACTCCGGGCAGCATCGGAAACCCGTCCCTGCTGAAAGCGGATGTTGGCCAGGACGAAATCAAAGCGGGCATTCACCTCCGGAGATGCCGCCGCCTTGCCCTCGGGAGATCGCAGGAGTGCTTCCTCAAGAAATCCGGCCGCCTTTTCGGGCTCCTTCTCGATGAGGGGGAGGATCTCTCGAAGATAGTCCTCCTCTTCAGGGGTCGGCAGAGGCTCGACACGGGAGTTGATTCCGAAGGCACCAATGACCCGCTTCTGAAACTCGGGATCATCCCAAGGATTCACGCTCACTCCGCTACGTGGGATGGCCCGCTGCGCTTCCAGGGAGCCCGACATGGCGATCAACAAGGTGACGAACCCGAGGGAACATCTTTGCCGCGCAAGCGTGGGAAACGAAGTCATGAGGGATTCGAGCGTGCCTCAAGCGCTTCCGAAGCTAATGGGGACGCGAATCTTGAACGGGCATGTCGACCCGTCGCGGGTGCCGGGCTCATAGCGCCATTGCTTCACGGCGGCCAGAGCCGCGTCCTTGAGGTCGGGGTGGGGAGAGGAGACAACGCGGGGATTGGTGACGCGTCCGTTCGCATCGACAATCAATTCTACCTTGACCACGCCGGCTATTCCTTTCTTCACCATCGAGGCAGGATATTTCGGAGAGGGCTGGTAGACACAACGGGGTTGCTGCTCCGAACCCATCGATGCCATCATATTACCCGCCTGGTCGGAAACGGCCTTCGCCAAGGCCTCGCTGAAGATTTGGGCGCCTCCGCCGTCGCTCGCACCGGGATTGAGCAAACTGTCCAGGCTATCGAGGGAAAGCGGCTGATCATTCGGTTGCATCTCAGGCTGCTCTTCCGGTTCCGGTGGGTCTTCCGGCGGTTGCTCTTCCTCGATCTCCGGGGTGGGCGGGGCTTCGACGACCGCGACCTGACGCACCTCGAGTTTTTCTTTTCCCGAATTCGCGACGATCTGCAGGAAGGGCAG
>JAHEDC010000457.1 GCA_024641425.1 Verrucomicrobiales bacterium
ATCGGCGGTATCACCATGCAATTGCGCGATGTCTCCAACAACGTCATCGCCAGCCAGGTCACAAGCAACGACACGGTCGATGTGGACGGAGATGGCGTCGTCGATCCGGCCGGATACTATCGCTTCCGCGGACTCGCTGCGGGCACTTACTCCGTGACAGTGGCCACGCCGCCCACCGGATTCAACCCGAGTTACGATGAGGATGGAACCGGCACTCCCCATGGCGCCAGCCTCAGCCTCGGATCGGGTGAGCAGCATCTGAGCACCGACTTCGGATACGCACCGCTGCTTGCGAGCATCTCCGGTCAGGTGCGCTACGACGCCGACGGCAACGGCGACCTCGCCGATCCCGATGGCGGTGCCGTCGCGGCGAGGATTCAACTCTGGACCGATCCGAACGGCGATGGCGATCCCTCCGACGGCATCCAGGTCGGAGAGACTTACACCGACGGTGGCGGCCATTACATCTTCACGGGTGTCCCCACCGGTAGTTATGTGGTCGTCGAGATCAATCCACCGGGCACGACCAGCACCGCCGACGCCCAGGGCGCCAATGACGACCGGATCGCCGTCACCCTGACTGGAGATGATGTGAGCGGTCGCGATTTCCTCGACACTCAGCCTTCGGTCTACGCGGTCAGCGGCACCGTCTACGCCGACACCGGTAACGACAATGTGATCGGCGCGGGCGACACGCCGCTCGCGGTGATCGTTCTTCATCTCTTCCTCGACCGTAATCGGGATGGCGTGGTCAATGCCGGTGATTCCCTCCTCGGATCAGCTTTTACCGATGGCTCCGGAAACTATTCCCTCTCCGGGCTCCCGGCGGGCGACTATGTCGTCCAGGAGATCGACGCGGCTGGCGCAACGAGCGAATGGGATGCCCAGGGAAGCCCCACCGACAATCAGATCGCGGTCTCCATCACCAACGCCGACGTCACCGGACGCGATTTCCTCGACGATCTTCCGCCGGGTTCCCTCCACTCCATCGGCGGCTATGTCTATCTCGACGGGACACCGGACGACGACCTCTTTGGGACCGGTGACACCCCGATCGGCGGCGTCACCGTCTCCCTTTACCGCGACCTCAACGGCGACGGCAGCGCCCAGTCGGGCGAACGGGTCGGAACCACCAGAACCTCGACCGATGGCAGTTATACTTTCCCCGGCCTCCCGGACGGGAGCTACCTCGTCGTCGAGACCGACCCCGCCGGAGCGGCGAGCGAGAACGATACCCAAGGCGCGCCGACCGACAATCGGAGCGTGGTTTCCCTTGCCGGTGTCGATAGCGGAGGCAACAACTTCCTGGATGACGGACTTTTCCTCCATGCAATCAGCGGACAGGTGCGCGATGACCTGGACGCCGATGGGGTATTCAGTGATCCCGACCGTCCCCTCAATCTGATAACCGTGAGGCTCTTCGCCGACACCAATGGCAACGGGATCGCGGAACCCGAGGAATTGGTTGCCACGACCATCACCGACTCCAATGGGAACTATCGTTTTCCGAATCTCGTCAATGGGAACTATCTCGTGGTGGAAACGGATCTTCAGGATTCCGTGAGCACGGGAGATACCAGTGGCCCGAACGACAACGTGATTGCGGTTTCCCTGGCCGGGACCGACAGCGGTGGCAACGATTTCCTTGATGAGGACGATCCCGCCGGATACTTTTATGCCTCTCTGACCGGTCGTATCATCCCGGGAGGCAGCATCTCCGTCTCGGGGCCGGGGACGGTGAGCATTCTCCAGGATGGCACCAACGGGCAGTACGCCTTCACGGTCGATTCGGCGGGGACTTACACCATCATGGTGACACCGCCGCCCGGATGGCTGGTCGATCCGGGTCGGCCCGTGGCGGGCGCATCCTATGATGTCGCTCCTGGTCCGGGATCTGTTTCGCTGGGGAGTCCGGAGACGACACCGGACTATCTCGGCGACCCGTCCGCCGTGGCGAATCCCTACTACCTGACCTTCATTCTGGAACCCGGTGATCAGTTGGTTCTCAACAATAACCTGCCGCTTATCATCGACAAGCCGAGTAGTTGGAATGAGTGGCAGGCCGCCAACGCGTCGACGCTGGGCGCGCAGACGGCCCCAGGCGACAATCGCGACGGCGACCTCTACGACAATCTGCTCGAATACGCGCTCTGCCTTGATCCGGGAACGGGAACGCCACTGCTTGTCTCGGATCCCTCGAAACGCGGCGGTTTCTGCGTGGATGCCGGAACCGGAATGCTGGATGCTTTCTTTACCCGCCCGCTCGGAGGAATCGCCGATGTGACCTACACCCTTGAAGTCGCTGCGGCCCTTGGCATTCCGACGGCTTGGACGGATGTCACGAGTATTTCGCCGAACATAGCGAGTAACGGCGACGGCTCGGAGACCGTGCGCTATGTCGATCTCGACCAGTTCGACGGGACGACTCCCGAAGGAGTGAACCTCAGCGCGGGCATTGGCTTTGCCCGTCTCCGGGTCGATCTCAAAGATGGAATCACCTCGGCGACCAGTTATACGGAGGTCTTCGGCTGGAGTGTGCGGGCGGTACAGGCGGAGTGCGAGACATGCAGCGATCCCTTCGTGCCGAAGGAAGTCTTCAGTGGCACGGTGAAGGGTACGAGTGGGGTTGGAAACATGACCCTCGACCTCACGGCCTCCGCGGGTGCCGTGAGCATCGCGGAGCAGATGGCCGCGCGACCCCATTACATTGAGATCCTCGACGGGATCTACGAGGGACATCGTTTCGAAGTTGCCGGTGCCTCGGCGACGGGACTTATGCTACAGGCCGGCGCGGCGCGGAACACGCTGTCATCAATTCCCGATTTGAGTGGATCAATGCTGGCCCTCCGTGCCCATCGCGTGCTGGACGACGTGGCGGCCGCAGCCGACTTTGTGGACACGGTCACACCGGGCAATAACAATGATCCGGCAACGGCGGGCAGAGTCCTGTTTTTCGACAACGCGAGCGGATGGGCTACCTATTTCGCGTATGATGCTTCGGGGACTTTGACTCCCTATTGGACGAGTGCGGACAACAGTGGCCTGCGAAACGTGGGAGACGCTACCATTGATCCGTCGATTCCACTCACGGCTGATGATGAGTTGGTGATTATCGAACCTTGTGGTGCCTTCTACTCCCACCCCAAGTCCCATGCCGTGGACATCCTCATGGTAGGGGTGGTGCGGGACTGGGACCTCGCGTGTCCCTTGAAGGTGGGTTATAATTTCGTGGGATCCGGATACCCGCTGACGCAAAGTCCGAATTCCCGGAACATGTCGCTGAGTTACTTCACCGGGTCATCCGATCCGGCCACAGCGGACCAGATCGAGTTCTGGCTCGCGGACGGACCGTCCTTCGGGACAATGGCCTATTCGAGCCACTTCCGCGTGCTTTCGGGAGCGGCCTACGATTACTGGACGACGCAGGAGAATAGTTTCCTTCAAAACGAGAACGCGGGCTCGCTCTTCGAAATTCAGCAGGGAGCCTTCATCCGCTCGGTGAACGGGCACGATCTTACGGATGCCGCCAAAGTCTGGGTCTGGCCGGTTCCGTGGGTGCCTTGAAGCTGTCGAAGAGAGTGCTTCGCTCGCACTTTGCCGTTCCAATTAACATACCGTAACCATGAAAAGAATGAGACATTTGAAAATCCGTGTTGCCGCCTTTGCCGGTCTGGTGATGCTGGCCGTCTCTGGCCAAAGCTACGGCCAGAAAATCAACTGGGGAAATGCCGCCGGGGATGTCAATATCGACAGCCACGGTGATCCGCTCAGCGCGACCTTTTCCTTCCAGCTTGGAACCTTTGTGGACAATGCCGGAGGCAATCCGCTCCTGCAATTCAACCCGAATGAGAGCAACACGGATGTGTGGGGCGCAAATTGGGTGCCGCTGGATACGGCTACCTATAATCAGGCGGCCCCTCCCAATCAGAACCAGGGATTTTTCAGCGATTCCTGGATTCCTCCTGACAACACCTACGAGGGATTTCAAGCTTATATCTGGGTCTATAACAACCAGGTGGGCGATGACGCCAGCGAGTGGGCCCTATTCACCGATCTGGGGGGACCCGATGCCTGGATCATTCCGACCTCCACCGGCAGCCAGCAGAATTTTCCCTTCCAGTGGCGGGTGTCTACGGCAACTGATCTGATTTTCGGAGGGCTGAAGAACGTCGATGGTACTGGCAACACGGATGCCGGAACGCCCCTCGTCTTCGCTCTCCAGACGAATACCGTCCCCGAACCACGGGCGGCCTTGCTTGTCGCCCTTAGCCTCGCCTGCCGCCTGCTGCGCCGCCGCCGCGCGACCGAAACGCGGGGACAAATCGCCTGAGGCCTTCGCGATGAAGTCACCGCAGGATTCCGGAACGCGTCCGTGGAACCTTCCGTTCCGGATCGCTCCGTGGTGCCTCGCCGGTCTGCTCGGTACGAGCTGCTCGCGACGGGACGAGCCGACGGAGCCGTTCAGGACGGCCAAGCTGAGGGATCCGATCAGCGGGACGCGCCCTCACGGTGATCATATGGAACCGTTGGATCTCTATGCCGCGGTGCTGCGCTCGGCTTCGAATTCAGCAGACCGGCAAGAGCGATTGGCCTCCTTCTATCGGGAATGGGGCGGAGAACGGGGTCGGGAAGCGGTAGGCCACGCAATGGTGGCCCATCCGGAATTGGCGCGTTACGCCTTCGAGGGGTGGCTTCGGGCCGATCCGGCGGCACCCCGCGAGTGGGTGCTCTCGGAGCGGACGGACAGTCGATGGCAGGCCCGCTTGGCAACAGGTCTCCTGCGCGGGCTGCCTGAAGGAGATTCCCTGCTCCGGGCAGAATGGGCCGCCCATTTCGCAGGGATGGAGAACGGGGCGCCGATCATCAGCGAGGTCGCGCTCGGATGGGACGCGAAAGCTCCGGAGAGGGCGTTCGATTGGTTGGCTGGGCTCGCGGATGGGGAAGCCCGGGACGGCGCTATCCAGGCCTTCACCCAACGCTGGATCAAGGCGGATCCGGAAGGAGCGAGTACGCATTTGGGCGCGCTGCGGAATGGATCCGCGAAGGACGTCGCGATTGGGGCGCTGGCTGTCTCGATCGCGACCGAGGATCCGGAGGCGGCGCGTCTTTGGATTGCGGAGATCTCCGAGGTTGGACGTCGGAACCTGGCCTTGAGCCATATTCAAAAACTCGGTCCGAGGGATTAGAATCCCACCTGTTTCCTTGACCATTGTTGCCACTCCCTACTCTGCCATGCCATTACGTCACCTCTCACTACAGATGCTCGGAAGGCGTGCAAACTTCGTTTATATCCTGATCTGCTTGCTTCCGACGATGGCT
>JAHEDC010000458.1 GCA_024641425.1 Verrucomicrobiales bacterium
CATCGGCCCGGTGAAAGCCATCGAACTGGCCGCGCTTTTCGAGATGGCGAAGCGCGTCGCCCGTGAGGAATTCCGCTCGCGCCCCCTCAATTCCCCGGAAGACGTTTACGCTTTCCTCGGTCCGGAATTGCGCGCCCTCCCCAGGGAAGTCGTGCGGCTTCTGCTGCTCGACACCAAAGGCAACCTGATCCGGATGGAGGAAGTCTCCTCGGGGTCGGTGAACGAGACCGTCGCCCATCCCCGCGAGATCCTCCGGCCGGCCGTCACCCATTCCGCCCACGCCTTCATCCTCGTCCACAACCATCCCTCAGGCGACCCCTCCCCCAGCGCCGCCGACCGGCAGGTCACCCGCCGCATCGCCGAGGCCGCGAACATCTTCCAGATGCGATTCAACGACCACATCATCATAGGTCACCCCCAGGACGGCAGGCAGCCCTACTTCAGCTTCCGCGAATCCGGCCTTCTCTAACTCAGCTCCCTTCCCGCGTAATCGCCAAGCGAAGCAGGACAGCCCGTCGCAAACCGGCTGCCCTGCCCCCTGCTTCGCAAGACTCGCGCGCGCTATTTCTTCGACTTCTTGTCGTCGTCCCGCCCGCCCCGGCTCGAACCGCTTTCCTTTTTCGGCTCGGGCTTGGATTCGCGTTTCGGTTCCGCCCTCGGCTCGGGCTTTGTCTCGCGCTTCGGCACCGATTTCGTTTCGCCACGCCTTGGCTCCACCTTGGGCGTTGGCTTCGATTCGGAACTCGAGCCACCGCGCCGCGGCTCCACCTTGGGTGTTGGTTTCGATTCGGAACTCGAGCCACCACGCCTTGGCTCCAGCTTCGGCTGAGGCTTTGATTCGGAACTCGAGCCACCGCGCCTTGGCTCCACCTTCGGCTGAGGCTTCGATTCGGAACTCGAGCCCCCACGTTTCGGCTCGATCTTCTCCTCCCGTTTCGGTTCTGAGCTCGAACCGCCCCTTCTCGGTTCTACCTTCGGCGAAGGCCCCGTCGCTTTCTTGGGCTCCGGAGAGATTCCGCCCCGCCTCGGCTCCATCTTCTCCTCACGCTTGGGCTCGGGCACGGCACGACGCACCGTCTCGGTCTTGGACGAAGTGGGGGATCCTCCGCGTCGCTGCGGCGGAGCCTTCTCCTTCGACAATTCCTCCACCTTCCGTCCGACTACCGGCGAGCGGTGGAGCTTGATCGGCGGCGTCTTCGTCTCCGCGCCCCCCCCAACTGCTTTGCCCTTGGACGAGGATGTCGGCGAATGACTGGACTCGTGGCCCTTGCGCTCCCTCTGGAAATCGCTCATCGCCTTCCGCTGGGCCAGCAGGCGCTCGTGCGAGGACGCGTCCACCTTGCGGAACTTCTCCTTGCTGTCGTGGCTCTTCTCGAAATGCTTGATCGGCGTCGCGATGGCGTAGTCCCCGTGGCGTCCCGTGAATCCGCGCCGACCGTCGGGCAATTCGCGCAGCTTGTCGAAGCTCTTCGGCGGCCGGGCGTCGCGATGATCGCGGAAATACTCGTAGTCCTCCCGGCAATGCCGGTCCCAGTCGCCGTCATGGCGATGCTCCCAGCGTTCATGGGCGTGGATGGGATCGTACCCTCCGTCCGGACCCACGTCGTAGGAGAACGAAGCGTAGAACCCCCGCTGGCGGTACTGCGGCTCGTAGTAGTCCCCGTAGTAATAGTGCCCGTAGGCAGGCCGGACGAAAAGGTGACTCGAAACCAGATCGAGACTGATCACCGTGGCCGGTGAATAGCAGAAGCCCGGTCGACGGTAGACTTCCCGGTGGAAATGCACCGGCGCGAAGAGCACCCCGCGATACGCCAGGGGATAGTCCCAGTAACCCGGCACATGGATGTAACCCCGCGGCGTCCACTGGTAGCAGTCGGGCACATACGTCCACTCCTCGCGCAACAGTTCCCAATACCCCGGCCGCCAGAGATAGCGTCCCCCGCTCCACACCCAGCCGCCCGGAATCCAGGAGTAATCGCCCGACGGCGGCGGCACGTTCGGACCGCGTTCCACCGATGCCGGAGGTCTGGGCAGATACGCGACCTCCTCCACGTCCAGATCCTCCCAGTAACCGGAAATCCACTGGAATTGCGCTCCCGCTTCCGCCCAATAGCCCGGGATCCACGCGCGTCCCGGAGGAATGTTCCGCCACACCCCGCTCACCCACAGGAAATCCCCCCCGTCCTCGTCCCACGCCCAATACCCCGAAATCCACGTCACATTCTCCCCCTCCGGCTGCAATTCCGGCGGCAATTCGTCGATCGGCTCCGGAGGTGACGCCTCAATCACGATTCCCGGCTCCGGGTCCCGGCTCATCGCTTCCGCGAAGGCCTCGTGCAGCGGCCCCCGGGTGAGGACCTCTCCTTCGGGCGGCGGCCCCTGGGCGAAAGCGCGGAACGGAAAAAGAGAGGCACCGCAGACCGAAAAGGCCGCCATGCCCAGCAAGAGGGAGAATCGTGAGAGCTTCATAGGAATGGGATTATCTGCCAGCTTGGACGCCCCGGCGCGGAAATTATTCGATCTTCGACCGGAAAATCGAAGGCCGGGCACTCCGTCAGCGCGGCAGGATAGGTTACCACGCATACTGATCGCCCCGATTGAGCCGCCCCGACCCCTCCCGGAAGCTGGCTGGGCATTGGCTATCGTTCGGCTTTGAGGGACACGATCCAAATTGCCCGGCGTTGAAGATAGCGCTTCGAAGATTACCATGTGGCTCCCGCGCTGCCCCATGCGCCTCGAACCAATGTTAGGAAGCGGGGCATGGAACAAAGACCTATTCCCCCATACGAGAAAAAACATCATGGAAATCACACGCAATGGCTCACAACCCTCCGGCCCCGGATCGCCCGACTGGTTCACCGGCAGCGTGCGCGTCGTCCCGCTCTTCCAGGCCGCTGCCCCCGCCCGGGTCGCCGGCGCGAGCGTCACCTTCGAACCCGGCGCCCGCACCGCCTGGCACACCCACCCGCTCGGCCAGACCCTCATCGTCACCGCCGGCCGCGGCCGCGCGCAACGCCTCGGCTGCCCCATCGAGGAAATCCATGCCGGCGATGTCATCTGGTTCCCGCCCGGCGAGAAACACTGGCACGGCGCCTCCCCCACCACCGCCATGACCCATCTCGCCATTCAGGAAAGTCTCGACGGCAGGGCCGTCGACTGGCTGGAACCCGTCACCGACGCGCAATACGATCCGCCAGCCCAGCCGACCTGAGCGACGACCGCTTCAAGCGCCTACCCCTAACGGCACGGGCCGTGTCTATAGGGACGGAATGTCGGGACGCGCAGCGGACCGCGCTAATCTTGGGCTTGCGATTCCTCCGCCCAAAACTCACGGCCCGCCCTTAAATGTCGCATCCACCCGCTTCTGGCCCCTTCGCCTGACCCAATCAAGGCAGCTCTTACTAGCGCGGAGTGTGGGTTCTGGTGAGCAAGCTCGTGACCGCTCTCTTTTTTCTGCTCACCTTTCTCGTGACCTTTCGCTGGTTTCAGACGGCGGGCTTCCGGTGGGAATTCTTCTTCGCGGGGTTCTGGCGGTGGCTCTGGGACGACGGGAATAGCGACGGATTCGAACCGCTGATTACCGTGCTTGGATTCATCGGCGTACCGGTCTCGCTGGTGACGACCGTCCTTCTCTCGCGCATTCAGAGGCTACGATCCGGGGCGCAGGAGAACGCGTTCCCCTCGGAGCTGGACGAGAAGGAATGGGAACGGGTGCGACCGAAGCTGATTAAGGTCATCCGTCACGATTGGGTCAAGGCCCACCTTGACGGGAATCCGACGAAAGAATCCTGGATCTTCCTCAGCGCGGAGGAAGCGCCCGACGCCCACGCGCTGACACCCGACATCGAGCACATCGTGGAACAGAAACGCGAATCAGGGCGTTCGAGCCTCCCTCCGCACGGGATTGCTAACGGCTGTCGCGTGCGGCGATCCCTTTTCAGAAGCGTTGACCGGACTCATTGCCGGCTTCGGTATCGGGTTAATAAACTTTGGACTTCATCCCGTCATCCCGTCATCCCGTCATCCCGCATCACAGCATGCGGCTCGCGCTGGCCTAGAAGAAGACGCTGCCCTTTCCCCTGCGGACGCGGCGCCTGGTGGTCTTCCTCGATGCGATGGGCGACCTCATCCTCCTCCGACGGGTGGGCGGAGGTTGGATATTCGCCCACGATCTCTTACTGAAATACCTCGCCGGCGAACCCTTCGGCCCCGATCCGAAGACGATTGCGGAGCGGCTGGGAGAGCGGACGCCGCCGGACGCGCCCACGGCGGTGACGCCGGGATGATGCTACTTCGACGCATGCGGATTATCCTCCTGCGCAAGAGCATTTTGTCCCTGCTCCTTCCTTTCCACTTACCTCCTGCTTTTCCCGCCCCTCGCGCCAACCCACTCCCATTGCCGCGTCCAACGCCCCTATTTACCCCATTCGGGCCCGAGAACAGGATTCTTTTGCTCGCCACCTGATAGAATTCCTGCAAAAACCCGTATTTACGACGCACCCATACCCAGACCATGAGCGAGACCCTTAGCACCCACACCTCTTCCTCCAGCGATTCGCTGAAAGCTTCCTTCGACCGTGTCCGCACCGAAATCGGCAAGGTCATCGTCGGCCAGGACGATGTCATCGAGCAGACGCTGATCGCGATCTTCACCAAGAGCCACGCCCTGCTCGTCGGGGTGCCGGGGCTTGCGAAGACGCTCCTTATTTCCAGCCTCGCCGAGACGCTGCACCTGAGCTTCAAGCGCATCCAGTTCACGCCCGACCTCATGCCGAGCGACATCACCGGCACCGAGGTCATCTACACCGAGCCGGGCACGAACGAGCGGCAGTTCAAGTTCCTCAAGGGCCCGATCTTCGCCAACATCATCCTCGCGGACGAGATCAACCGGACGCCGCCGAAGACGCAGGCTGCGATGCTGGAGTCGATGCAGGAGCGCAAGGTCACCGTCGGCGGCGAGGATCATCCGCTCCCGAATCCCTTCTTCGTCCTCGCGACCCAGAACCCGATCGAGCAGGAGGGCACGTATCCCCTGCCCGAGGCGCAGCTCGACCGCTTCATGTTCATGATCCACGTCGATTACCCGAGCGAGGACGAGGAGTTCCGCATCATGAAGGCCTACACCGGCACCGAGGGCGACAAGCCGGCCGCCGTCATTACCGCCGAGGAAATCCTCGCCGCCCAGAAGCTCGTCCGTGCCATGCCGGTGGCAGACCACATCCTCCGCTACGCGGAAAAACTCGTCCGCGTGACCCGTCCGAAATCCGACGAGGCGCTCGACCTCTGCAAGAAGTGGCTGACCTGGGGCGCGGGGCCGC
>JAHEDC010000459.1 GCA_024641425.1 Verrucomicrobiales bacterium
AAGCATCATACATAAATCGCTTCCCATGAACGGAGTTTCCACCGAATCGAGCGTCTCCGCCATGGCGGGCAACGGGCCGCGCAAAAGGCGCTTTGCCTACAACCCGAATAAGCTTGCCCATTCCTTGGATAAGCTTGGATGGGGTTACTTCTCGCCCTTCGCGCGGTTGATAGGACGTGATGAACCGGCAAAACAAGTAAAGGCGATTGCGACCACAACGGTTTTGCCGGTGGTGGCGTTCCTGATCTTTCTCGGGTTCTGGGGAATCTGTTCGAAAACCGTCGTTACCGACAGCACCCGGATTCCCTCTCCTTCAGAGACGTGGCACGCGTGGGGCGGGATGGTCGAATTCGCGAAACAGGAGAAGTTGAAGGAAGCCGAGTACTACGCGGCGAACGAGGAACGGGCGGTGAAGATGGATGAGCGATTCGCCGCCGCAAGCGCCAGCGGTGATGCCAAGAAGGCTGAGAAATACAAGGAAATGGCTCAGAAGTTCCGCGACAAGCAGTATCAGGGCGCGACGACTTTCTTCGATCAGATCGGTATCAGCCTCATCACGGTTGCGGTCGGATTCCTGATCGCCACCCTTATCGCGGTGCCGCTCGGGATACTTTGCGGAATATCTCCCTACTTCAACACCGCAATCAATCCGCTTGTCCAGCTCTTCAAGCCGGTTTCGCCCTTGGCTTGGTTCCCGATCGTCTTTGTCTTCACGACGTGGGGAATCAATCAACCCGAGCAAACGAGTCTTTGGCAACGCGCCTTGTTCACCTCGGCGGGAGTGGTAACGCTCTGCTCGCTTTGGCCCACTCTCATGAATACGGCGGTAGGGGTCGCGAAGGTCGACAAGGATCACCTGAACGTGGCCAAAGTCCTACGGCTGGGCTGGATCAAACGAATCTGGAAGATTGTCCTTCCCTCGTCGCTTCCCCTCATCTTCACCGGACTTCGCATGTCCATTGGTGTGGCCTGGATGGTGCTCGTGGCCGCTGACATGATGGCGCAGAACCAGGGACTCGGAAAGTTCGTGTGGGATATGTACCAGAATGGAGATACGCAGAGCACGGCCCAGATTATCATCGCGGTCTTCTTCATCGGCGTCATCGGTTTCGTTCTTGATCGGATCATGCTCGTCTTCCAGCGCTTGGTCACCTTCGAAGAACAGACCATTTAGTGAGCCAATTTCGCAACCATTATTCCGATGTCCTATATTGAACTCAACAGCGTCAACGTTGGTTTTGGGTCGGGTACCGCTCGAACCGAAGTCTTGTCAGATCTGAACCTCGCTGTCGAAAAAGGCGAATTCATCGCCATTGTTGGGTATTCGGGCACCGGAAAGTCGACGCTGATGAATCTTCTCGCGGGACTTCTGCGTCCCGATTCAGGTCAAGTGATCGTGGATGGGCGATCAGTCGTTGGCCCGAGTCCCGAACGCGGTCTGGTCTTTCAAAATTACTCGCTTCTGCCGTGGTTCAGTGTGGAACACAACGTTGCTTTGTCCGTGGACGAGATTTACGCAAGTGAGACCGGAAAACAACGCAGGGAGCGCATTCGCAATGCCGTTGAGATGGTGAATCTTTCACCTGCGACCCACAAGAAGCCGGGGGAACTCTCCGGCGGAATGCGGCAACGCACCTCAGTGGCGCGCACCCTGGCGATGAAACCGAAGGTGCTCTTACTAGATGAACCTCTGAGCGCCTTGGATGCTCTCACAAGGAGTGTTATCCAGGATCAAATTCTCGAAATCTGGAAGAAAGAAGATCAAACCATCATTCTGATTACGAACGACGTCGACGAAGGGCTCTATATGGCCGACCGCATCATTCCGCTGAGCGTTGGCCCCGGTGCAAGTTTCGGGCCGGAAGTGAAAGTCGACATGCCGAGGCCCCGCGATCGCAGGGCCATCCAAGCGGAGCCCGCTTTTCAGAAACTACGGAGCGAGGTCATCAGATTCCTTTTGACAGAAAAGGAAAAGGAGAGAGCCCGAAGCGCCAGTCGTGAGGTTTCACTTCCCAATATTCGCCCCATGAATATCTCAAAGCACCGTCCCAGTTGGTTCAAGGGCCTTCGTCCGAGGCCGAAGAAATTGCTGGGCTGACTTTCCTCCTGCTAATCTCAGAATCCTATCTTACCAATGGCCGATTACTTCGAAGCGATCAATCTCTCGAAAATCTACAAAACCCGCAATGGAGACGCGGTCATCGTTGATGACTTCAATCTTGAGATGAAGCGGGGCGAGTTTGTCTGTATTATCGGGCACTCGGGCTGCGGGAAATCGACAGTCTTGTCCATGATTGCTGGACTCAATGAGATTTCCAACGGGTCGGTGGTTCTCGATGGGGCGGAGATCGAAGGCGCGGGGCCGGACCGGGGAGTTGTCTTTCAGTCGCCTTGCCTCCTGCCATGGATGACGGCTTACGAGAATGTCGCCTTGGGAGTAAGCCAGGTCTATTTCCACGCCACCCGAGAGGAACGGCACCAAATCACCGAATACTACCTGACGGTCGTCGGACTTGGCGATGCGATGCACAAGAAGCCGGGTGAGCTCTCCGGCGGCATGCAGCAGAGGGTCGGTCTGGCACGAGCGTTCGCGCTTTCGCCGAATATGCTTCTGCTCGACGAGCCGTTCGGGATGCTTGATAAGCTTACGAAATTCGAGTTGCAGCAAGTCTTGATCGACCTCTGGAACCGCGAACGTCTCACCGCTATGATGGTGACGCACGACGTCGACGAGGCCATCTACTTGGCGGATCGCGTGATCATGATGACGAACGGTCCCGCCGCACGGGTTGGAGAGATTCTGGATATCAAGTTAGACCGTCCACGCGACCGCAATGAGATCATGGCGTCGGAGCAATACGGAAGGTACCGCGATCACCTCATGGGCTTTCTCGAAGAACGTTCCGGACACGGCGCCGCAGCCTAGGGTTTTCCGTCTGACATGTCACAGGTTCCCTTCATACCGGAGAACGCTCCTTTCTCCGCCGTCCAGCGTCAGTGGCTGAACGGCTATCTCGCTGGTCTCCTTTCGAGTGCGGCCGCAAGCGCCTTCGAAGAGGGTCACGCCCCTCCTTCACGGCGCCCGAAACTGCTCATTCTTTTTGGAAGCCAAACCGGGAATGCCGAGGGCTTGGCCCGGGACTTTTCCGGAAAGCTTGGGCCTTCGGGATTCGAGACGCGGGTGCTTGGGATGGAGGATTTCGAGTCCGTTGATTTTGCGAAGGAAGAGAAGCTTCTTATTATTTCTAGCACCTGGGGTGATGGCGATCCGCCGGATAACGCGGTAGAGTTCTGGAACTCACTTTCGAGCGACGAGTATCCCCGGTTGGAACATCTTTGCTACGCGGTGCTCGGACTCGGAGACACGAATTACCTGAATTTCTGCGCCATGGGAAAGCTTTTCGATGCCCGGCTCGAAAGCTTGGGGGCCGCGCGACTGGTGCCACGAGGCGACTGTGACGTGGACTTTGAAGCATCAGCGGAGGCGTGGCTGAAGGCGGTCACGGAAGCATTGGGCACCTCGGCCTCCGCGCTTGCGAATTCACCGGAAGTGTCCTCCGAAGTGGTCTACTCGAAGAAGAATCCCTTCCCCGCGATACTCAAGGTCAACCGCAAGCTCAATGGTGAGGGTGCGGAGAAAGACACGCGCCACTTCGAGATTTCCCTTGAAGGGTCGGGACTGAGTTACGAGGTAGGAGACGTGCTTGGTGTCATACCAGAGAATTGCCTGGAGTTGGTGAACGAGCTACTGGATATCCTTGGCTACACCGGGAAGGAAATGGTGCCACTTCCGGACGGTGGCGAAGGGAAAGTTCGTGAAGCCTTGCTTCGCCACTACGCGATCACGAGTCCCGGTAAAAAACTGCTTCAGGCCGTCGCGTCACGTTCCGGAAGTCTTACCCTGGCCGCCACTTTGGAGGATTCGAGTGCTCTCGGAAGCTATTTGTGGGGGCGTGAGATCATTGATTTGCTGTTGGAGTATCCGGCCGCACGATTCACTCCGGTAGAATTTATCGCACTGCTTGGAAAGTTGAATCCACGGCTTTACTCGATCGCGTCGAGTCCGCGGGCCCATGAGGGCGAGGTGCATCTTACCGTCGCCAGAGTCGGCTTTGAAAGCAACGGGCGGACGCGAAAGGGCGTCTGTTCGACCTACCTTTCCGATAGGGTTGGGAAAAGTGACAAGGTCAAGGTGTTCCTTCAAACGGCCAAACACTTCAAACTGCCGGAAGACACCGCGAGACCGGTCATCATGGTGGGGCCAGGCACCGGGATCGCGCCCTTCCGGGCTTTCCTCGAAGACCGGAAGTTTACGAAAGCCCGCGGAGCGAATTGGCTTCTTTTCGGGAATCCGTATTCTGCGACCGATTTTCTCTACGAGGATGAGTTGATGGCGATGGTTGCAGACGGAACGTTGAGCCGCCTCGATGTCGCCTGGTCCCGCGATCAGGAGAAGAAGATCTATGTGCAGGATAAAATGCTTTCCGCAGCCTCCGAGCTGTGGGGGTGGCTCGACAAGGAGAAGGCCCATTTTTATGTCTGCGGCGACGCCAAACGCATGGCAAAGGATGTGGACGACGCTCTCCATAGTGTGATCGCGGAGCAAGGCAAGATGTCGCCCGATGATGCCGCGATCTACGTTTCCCAGATGAAGAAGGACAAACGATACCAGAGAGATGTCTACTAGCTTTCAACCCAATCCATCGTCCGCGATGGGAGATCCGTTCACGCCGGAGCAGCAGTCTTATCTCGCCGGCTTTTTCTCCGGCGTCCGCAATCGGGGCTTGAGCTTCGGTACCGCCGAACCGGAAGCAGTGCCGCAGTCCCTGGCGGGCGGGAAAGAGAAGATTCCAGAGGAGCGGATGAAGGAGGAGTTGCATCCCCTAGATGCCTTTCCTCGCATAGGCGTCCATGCCAAGGACAATTCTCCGCCCGAGAAGGAGGATGTCTTCCGTTTCAAGTGGAATGGACTCTTCTGGCTCGCGCCGGTTCATGAGGGATACATGTGCCGCCTGCGTATTCCTGGCGGACAACTCAGCACGAAGCAATTCCGCGCCGTCGCAGATTGCGCGGAGGATCTCGCGAGCGGTTACGGTCAACTGACAACGCGCAACAATCTTCAGATCCGCATCATCCAGCCAAAGGATGCTCCGGAACTTTTGAGGCGCATTCAGGACGCCGGCCTCCATTCGCGGGGATCGGGCGCTGACAATCTCCGCAATTTCACGGCCAATCCGACGGCCGGGATTGACCCCTACGAGTTGATCGATGTTTCTCCCTTCATCCGGGAACTGTCTCATTCCATCATGAATGGGTT
>JAHEDC010000460.1 GCA_024641425.1 Verrucomicrobiales bacterium
CTGGTTGGCGGGCAAGGCTCAGTTCGGTTACGGCGACGACGACGAGGCCACCACGATCAGCTCCGCACCCGAGCACTACCCCACCTACTACTTCCGCCACTCTTTCGAGGTAGCCGACCCCGCCAAGCTCAAGCCGCTCTTCCTCCGGTTGCTGCGCGACGACGGCGCGATCGTCTACCTCAACGGCCGCGAGATCGCGCGGGACAACCTCCCCGAAGGCGCTCTCGCCCACGCCACCCTCGCCCTCGGCGCAACTCCCGTTGAAAGCGACTTCCACGGATTCGATTTCCCCGGTGACAATCTCGTTGCCGGCCGCAACGTCCTCGCCATCGCCGTGCACCAGTCAGGCGTGGACTCCAGCGACGTGAGCTTCGATCTCGAACTGCGGGAAAAGGTCGCGGAGCGCGACCGCCCCGGCCCGCCGGCCACGGAGCGCCGGCGCGGATTCGGCGGTGGGGGCGGCGGCTTCGGTCGGGGAGGCGGGTTCGGCGAGTCCGGAGCCGCCTATGCCTCGGCCATCGCCATCGATTTCGGCGGTCGGAAACAATACGTCCAATTCACTTCGAAGACTGTCGCCGGCGTCTCGGCGGAGGACGGATCCCTTCTCTGGCGCTATGATGCGCCCTCCAACCGCTCCGGCATCAATTGCTCGTCTCCGATCTACCTTGACGGACACGTCTTCGCCGCCTCGGCCTACGGCAGCGGCGGCGGCAAGGCCCGGCTTGTGCCCGACGGTGCCAGCGGCTTCAAGACGGAGGAAGTCTGGTTCTCCCGCGACATGGAGAACCACCACGGCGGCATGGTCGTCGTCGACGGATGCCTTTATGGTGCCAATGGCGGCAATGGCGGTGGCTACCTCGTCTGCCTCGATTTCGAAACTGGCGAAGTCCTCTGGAACGAGCGGGACGCGGACAAACGCCGCGCGCGGAAGGGCTCGATCGCCCAAGCCGACGGCCGGCTCTACTACCGCACCGAAGAAGGCGATGTTCTCCTCATCGAACCGAGCCGCGAATCCTACCTTGAACGTGGCCGCTTCGAGCAGCCCGATCGCACCCGCTCACCTGCCTGGACTCATCCGGTCATCGCCAACGGAAAACTCTACATCCGCGACCAGGAGACCTTGTTCTGCTACAACATCGCGCAAGCGGGTTCGTAGCGGGGTAATGCGAGGCGTGGATCAGCTTTTTTCCGCGTTGACGGGACATCGGGTCACTCCCCTTTCAGGTACGCCAGCAAGTCCGCCATCTGTTGGTGGGTGAGCGCCTGCTCGAGGCCGTCCGGCATGAGCGACGATTCGAGTGTCCCCACCGTCGCGATATCCTTCCGGAGGAGTGTCGTCTCGATCCCGGCGGGGAGGCGCAAGGTGAGGGCATTGTCGGAATCGGAAACGACGAGGCCGGAGAAGACCCGCCCGTCCTTCGCGGTAACCACGCAGGCGGCGAAGCCGGGCAGGATCTCGCGGTTCGGGACGAGGATGTGCAGGAGGATCGCTTCCTTCGCCTGGTTGCGGATGCCGAAGAGGTCGGGGCCGACGTTAACCCCGATGTCGTCGAGCCGGTGACAGGTCGCGCAAAGCCCCGCGAAGAGCGGCTTCCCCGCCGCCGCGTCGCCGGGCATCGCGGCGACCGGCTTCCACTCCTCGTAAACCGCCATCCGCTCGCCACCAAGTTTCTCGAAAAGTTCCGCTACCCGCGGCACGGCCTCCAGCAGGCGCTTCCGTTGCGGTGCGTCGAGAAGCGCCGCGTGAATCCGCCCGTCCTCGAGGGCTTGCGCGATTGCTTCGGCGTTCTCCTTTCGCGCCAGCAAACCGGAGACGACCTCAGCCCGGGCCAGCGGATCTAACCCGGCCCAGCGTTTCGGGGCCAGCAGCATCCCGCCCACACGCGGATCTTCCCGCTGGCAGAGAATCCCGATCACCCCGCGCCGCAACACGGGCTCGCCACCCGCTGCGTCGAGAACCTCGAACAGATAATCGCCCGCTTCCGCGTCTCCCCAGCGCCCGAGAAAGCGCAGTGCTTCCAGGCGTTCCTCCGTCGAACCGGTGATGCCCCGCGCCGCCGCGCGAAGATCGGCCAGAACGTCCCCATCCGGAGCCGCGCCGAGGCCGTTGAAGAAGGCCATCCGCCAGAGCACGTCCGCCGGATCGCTCCCCGCCGCCACCAGGGCCCTCGCCGTCTCCTGGTCGGCAACTCCCAGCAGTTGGCCGAGGTCGCGGGCGAAAGCGATCTGACGCCCCCGCCGCGAGGGTTCAAGGGCCAGCACGGCTTGGAGGAACGGAATCTCCAGGCCACTGATCGACGAGAAGACCGCCGCCCGCGTCCAGCGATCCCCGGGTTCCGCGAGGGCGACCCGCACCAGCGCGGGCAGATCGGCCTCCGTGACCTTGCACCGCAAAACCGCATGGAAGCGCACCCTTGGATTCGCATCCTCCAGCGCTCCCGCGCCCCCCAGACGACTCGCGACGACCCGCAGGGCCACACTCTCGTCGGTCGCGGCACGTGCCAGCAAGTCGACGTCGAGCCCCCCAAGCTTGTCCAAGAGGGCCAGCGAAAGCGGCGTGGGCGCCTGCTTCTTCATGAGCGGGAAAGCGGAATCGTCGCGGCTTTCCTGGAGCAGGCGAAACGCCGTCGCCCGCGCCCACGGGTTCCGCGAGAGGAGCGCCGCGCATTGGTTGTCCACCAAATCAAGGTTGATCCGCTCGAATCTTTCTCCCGCAAAAACCCTGTAAATACGCCCTTTATCTTTCCCACTCTGGAAGTCGGTATGTTTCCGTAATTCCTCCGGAAGGTAATCCGGATGCTCGATCGTCTTCCGGTACATGTCGCAGACGTAGAGCGCGCCGTCGGGCCCTTCGGTGAGGAAAACCGGCCGGCACCAATCGTCCCGGGAGGCCAGAAACTCCCGCTTTTCAGCACTTCGCCGCGCGGCGAAGGTCGCTCCCGCTGGGACGAGGACGTCGCGGTGCACCAGATTCCCCGTCGGATCACAGGAAAACAACCCTCCATCGAACCAAGTCACCGCGCAGGCCGCACTAAACGTCCCCTGGTGCGAAGTCGCGGTCGTCACGTTCCCGCTGATCGGATAAATCCGCGCCGCCGCATTGTCCCCGCGCAGCAGATCGTCGATCCGCTCCTCAGGAAGATTCTGCATCGTCTCCGAGAAGGCCAGATTCCGGTTCCGCCGCAGAAAGCGCTCCTCCATGACGACGTGCTGGGCCTGGATCCGGTTCATGCAAACAAAGCGGTTCCCTTCCTCGTCGAAAGTCATTCCGTATTGCGACCGCCCGTCCACGATCTCGAAGGCACCGGTATGGGGATCGAAACGCAGATCGTGCCCGTCCATCTTCACGGCGACCCTTTCCGGATGCTCCGGCGCGGTGATCGTGCCTCCGCTCAGCCCGCTTGCCAGATAAATCCAGCCGTCCGGCCCCAGCGTCGGATCATTGACCCGCAGCTGCGTGCTCGCCCCCGTCGCGAAGCCCGTCAGCACGACCCGCTTCTCCTCCGCCACACCATCGCCGTCGAGATCCTTGAGATAGAGAAGATCCGGCGCACAGGTCACGAAGACACCGCCCTTCCACGGAAGGACGCCATTCGGAAAACACAGCCCCAGTGCAAACTCCCGCCGGGTCTCGAAACGCCCGTCGCCATCCGCATCCTCCAGCAACGCGATCCCACCCGTTTCCGGCCCCGACGGATACCCCCGGTTCTCCGCCACAAACATCCGTCCCCGCTCATCGAAAGCCATCGCCACGGGATCAAAGACCTCCGGTTCCGCCGCCGCAATCTCCACCTTCCACCCTTCCTCCACCGCAAACGCCGCCACCCCCTCCTCCGGCGACAATGGCGACTCCGCCCCGCCCGCTGAGCAGATCCCAAAACCCAGGGCCATCGCGATTCGAAGCTTCATCCCCAATTCACCAATAACAAATAACCAACAACCACTCAATGCATCTCCACCGCGCAGGTTCCGATCCCGCCGCGGAAATAGTTGAAGCGCACGTTCGGATGATCGGCGAGGAGCGACATCGGAACCGCCGAATCATCGAGTCCCTTCGAGATCATGAACGCCGTGAGGCGCTGGCCGAAGGGATTGTCGTGCGCCCCCGCGTGCCAGATCGAGACCGTCTCCGCCAGCCACGTCTCGACTGGGCCGACCGTAACGGCGGTGGTTGGAACCAGTGTCACGTTCCCCCCGCCCGAAGTCCGCGCGTTCTGGGCGATCGTCACCGGATGGAGGTCGACCACCCGCGTTTCCAGCTTCCGGTATTCCTCCGGCGGCGGCGGCGTATCCGCCCACTCGCCCTCCCGGCGCACGGGATCATTGAACGCCCAATGCTTGATATCGCCTTGCCCACCTTGCATCACCGCGCAATGGACGCCGCTGTGCCAACTCGCCCGGAAGGCGCTCGTCTCGGCCTTGGGAAAATGCAGGTGACTATCCGGCATCACCAGCTCGCGATCAATCCGATCAAAGCACATTTCACGATCCGCCTTCTCGAACGATAGCGGGTGCGTCACCGGCACCTCGCACCCGTCGATGACCCATTCGTCCATCCCCCAGAAGTGCCCGTCCTTCACCGAAATGCCGAGATCGTTTACGATGCGCGCGACCAGCGGGAGTTGCTCGGTCGGCCCGATCGGCCCGCAGATGCCGACCGGATTGTCGGCGGTCGAACTTTGCCAGGCGCGCACGTATTCGAGCGCTTCGGCGAGGTAGAAATCCTCCAGCGTGTCGTAAAGGACGACCTGAAAGCCGGGACGGGAAAGCTGAACGAGATCCTCGACACTCAGTTTGGCCGCATCTTCGATGAGAGCCGCGTCGAGCGTTGTGTAATCCCACCAATCGGGGGCAAGGGGACTGCGTATTCTGGGCATGGCGTAGAGTGGCGCGTTCACGCCGGATTCTCAAGCATCGCCTCGTATTCCGGATTCACCCGATACCGGTCGCCGAGCGCCTCCGCGAGCGGGTCGAAATCCTCCGGCCCGAAGCCAAGATGCAAGCGCCGGCGCCAGCCCTCCGCATGCTCGAAGCCCACCGACATCCGCCCGACCTCCCGCGACATCGCGTCCATGCTCGCGACATACGAGTCCATGCCCTGACTGACATCGAGCCAATCCCGCTGGCTCTCGTGCGCCGCCAGCGCTTCCCTTTTCACCGGCTGCGTGGTCGTCGTATCGACGAAAGCCCCCGCCATGACCCGACGACGGAGGGGATCGCGGAGCCCGTGCGGCATCGCGTGATAGACGGCGACATCCTGG
>JAHEDC010000049.1 GCA_024641425.1 Verrucomicrobiales bacterium
TTGGGGTGAAGCGCGACGGGAAACTCGGGTCTGTCATCGCGGAAAAGGGCCGGGAAGCGCCGGTGAGCCACGTCATGGAACGGGGAGATTTCCGCCGTCCGGTCGCGGTCGCCGAGGCGGCCTTCCTCCGGGTGCTGAATCCGGAGGGGGCGCGGATTCCCGCGCCGGAGGCGGACGCGGGTTCGTCGATGCGCCGGACCGCCTTCGCGCGCTGGCTGACGCGGCCGGAACATCCGCTCACGGCGCGGGTCATGGTCAACCGGCTCTGGCAGCATCATTTCGGGACGGGGATCGTTTCGTCGTCCGGAGACTTCGGTCATACGGGCGAGGTTCCGACGCATCCCGAGTTACTCGACTGGCTCGCGACCGAGTTCCCCGCCCGCGGATGGAGTCTGAAGGAAATGCACCGGCTGATGGTGACTTCCCGCGCCTACCGGCAGGAGAGTCGAGGGAGCGGCGAGGCGTGGGAGGCCGCGCTGGCGCGCGATCCCTCGAATCGTCTGGTGTCGCGGAGGACGCGACGTCGCCTCGAGGGCGAGGCGATTCGCGATGCCTTTCTGGCCGTGTCAGGGAAACTGAACACCGAGGCGGGCGGAACCAGTGTGCGCCCGCCGCTTCCGGATGAAGTGGTTTCGACGCTACTGAGGAACCAATGGGAAGTGACTCCGGACAAGGCGGGGCATCGGCGGCGGAGCATCTATGTCTTCACGCGGCGGAACCTGCGCTATCCCGTATTCGAGGCCTTTGATCGTCCGGATAGCAATCTGGCGTGTTCCCGTCGCGACCGTTCGACGACCGCTCCGCAATCGCTGATGCTTCTCAATTCCGAATTCTCGCTCGCGGCGGCGGAAGCGCTTGCCGCGAGGGTATCCGACGAAACCAAGGGAACGGCGGACAGCATCGCCAAGGCGTATGCCCTCGTTTTCTCCCGACCGCCGAGCGAGACCGAGCGGGCTATGGGGGAGCGCTTCCTCGCAAGCGGATCGGTCGTCGATTACGGTCTGGCCTTGCTGAACACGAACGAGGCGATCTACATCGATTGAAGGGGAAGAGTGCGGGAAACCGGCTTTTCGGTAGCAACTTCGTGTTTGAAATCGGGTTTCTTCCCCTTTGTACGCCCATTTCAACCCAACCCGTCTGCCATGAAACACACCGCCGCGTTCGCTCTGATTCTTGCCTCCCTTCTTGCCTCCGGCCATGGAGCCGACAATTGGCCGCAGTGGCGGGGACCGGCCGCGACCGGGGTTTCGGAATCCGGGAAACCGGTGACCGAGTGGAGCGAGGAGAAGAACGTGAAGTGGAAAGTGGAGATTCCGGGCAGCGGGACCGGGACGCCGATTGTCTGGGACGGGAAGATGTATCTGGTGACGGCGATCGATACGGGGAAGAAGGCGGAGGGCTCGGACGCACCGGCGGCGACCCCGAATGGCGGAGGTCAACAGGCGGAGGATCCGCCGCAGGGCGAGCGCCGGCGCGGGGGCTTCGGCAACTTTGGCGATGGACCGTTGCCGGATTTCGCGAAAGCCTATGACAAGGACAACGATGGCAAGCTGAGCGAGGAAGAGCAGGCGGCGATGCGGGCGGCGTTCCGGAATCGCCGGGGTGCTCCGGGTGGTGGCGCCCCGGGAGGCGGCGGCGGTGGACGGGGCGGTTTCGGTTCCGAGAAGCCGACGAATGTCTTCCAGTTCGTCGTGCTCTGCCTCGACGCGGGGACGGGCAAGACTCTCTGGCAGAAAGTGGCCCGGGAGGAAGTTCCCCACGAGGGACACCACCGCGACCATGGCTTCGCCTCGGCCTCGCCGGTGACCGATGGTGAGCACCTCGTCGTTTCCTTCGGATCGCGCGGGATCTATTGCTTCGACATGGACGGGAACAAGGCGTGGGAGAAGGATTTCGGTGACATGCAGACGCGCGCCGGTTTCGGGGAGGGCTGCTCGCCGGCATTGCATGACGGCACGGTTGTGGTGCGCTGGGAACACGAGGGCGATTCCTTTCTCGTAGCGCTCGACGTAAAGGACGGGAAGGAAATCTGGCGGAAAGAGCGTCCGAAAGGGACGGCGTGGTCCACCCCCTTGGTCATCGAGCACGGGGATGCCACGCAGGTGGTGATCGCCGCGAGCGGCAGCGTGATGGCGTATGACCTGAAGACGGGTGAAACGATCTGGGAGACGGAAGGACTGACCGACAATGTGATTCCCTCGCCCGTGAACAACGGCGAGATGGTCTTCGCCATGAGCGGGTTCCGTGGGAGCAAATTGAGGGCGATCGAATTGGGGAAGAAAGGCAAACTGACTGATGGAAACGGGGTTGCCTGGGCCGCCGACGAGGGAACGCCTTATGTTCCTTCGCCGTTGCTTTACGACGGTCGGCTCTATTTCTTCCAGTCGAATTCCGACATCCTCACCTGTCTCGATGCGAAGACAGGAAAAGCCCATTACTCCCGGGAGCGAGTCGATGGATTGCGCGGGGTCTATGCTTCGCCTGTCGGTGCCGCCGGGATGGTCTACCTGCTCGGGCGTGAAGGGACTTGCGTTGTCATCAAGGCGGGAGATGCGCTGGAGATTGTGGCCACAAACAAACTCGACGAGGCATTCGATGCTTCGCCGGTGGTTCTCGGAGGAGCCCTCTATCTGCGCGGCCACAAGCATCTCTATTGCCTCGCGGCCGCGGAATAGCGAGGCGGTTCCCTTTCAGGGTCCCTTGCGGCACGGCAAGGGGCTGGACATGTCCTCGTGCAGGGGAACGACGTTTCCCGAAATTCGAGTCGGGCGGTCATGGAGTTCGCGTGAACTGGTGGAAAAGATTCTTCTTTTCTCCGCGGGGGCGATGCGGTATATCGAACCCAAATGACGCGAGATAAGAGTACGGCGAGAGTGCGCCTGACGGGGACGGCGCGCACGAGAAAGCGATGGCGAATGGTTTTGTTCCTGGCGGTTGGACTGCCGCTGGCGGCCTTCGGCATCTGGAAAGTGCTTGGGTGGAGGCTCAGTGCCCTGCGCGCCGAATCGCGTATCACGTTCGTCGCGGGTGTGGTCAATCTGACAAGCGGAGGGGCTTCCTCCCGTCCGGCGGTGCGAGGAGAAGTCGTGCCGGAGGGCACGGCATTGGTCACGGAGCGGCGATCGGAAGTCGATGTGGGCTTCGGCGGAGGGGATGGCGGACTGAAGATCACAGGAGGATCGCAGGTCAACCTGATTCAACTCAACGGTTGGTCCAATGCGAAGGAGATCGAGGTGAAGGCCGGCACCATTTATAGCAAGGTGACGCCCCGGAAGGGGAAGCCGCGTTACCGGCTGAAAACCCCGAGCGGGCAGATTATGGTGCGGGGGACGGGTTTCTTCGCCGAAGTGGGAAAGATTTCGACCCTCGTTGCGACGCGGGACGGCGTCGTCGAGGTTTCCCTCAATGGAAATGCGTCGAGTACCGTGAAAGTGGGGGCGGGCGAAATGGTGCGAATGGCGCCCGGATCGATGGGAAAAGTCGGACCGGTGAGCCCGCGGGAGCGTGCGATGTTCGCGAGACTGAACCAAATCCGGGAACTCAACGAAGAGGGTGGCGTTGAACCTGCACCGCTCACTTCGGTGATCCTAAAGGAGGGCAAACCAGGAAAAGTCGTCACGGTGGCCCTGCCGGGAGGAGGTGTGATGAATCTTGGTTACTGTCCTCCGGGAAGTTTTACGATGGGAAGTCCCGTTTCCGAGGCGGATCGCGGAGTGGATGAGGGTCAAGTCGAAGTTCGGATCAGCAAGGGTTTCTGGATGGGGCAGACGGAGGTAACGCAGGGACAGTGGGAGGCGCTGATGGGGAAGACACTGGCGCAGCAGAAGGCCATAGCGGGCAGCACCGCCGAGATCATCGGTCTCGGCGCCGCGCATCCGATGTATTTTGTAAACTGGAATGACGCGCAGGAATTCGTAGGGAAAATGAACGAGAAGGTGCCTCTTCCCGCCGGCTGGATGTTCTCCCTACCGAGCGAAGCCCAGTGGGAATACGCGTGTCGGGCAGGGTCGAGAGAGGCCACGGCTTTCGGCAAAAGCCTCGATAGCACGCAGGCGAATTTCCGTGGGAACTTTCCGTATCGAACCGGTGTGATGGGACCGAACATGGCGACGGCGGTCGAGGCCGGGAGTTACGCGCCGAACGCGTGGCTTCTCTATGATATGCACGGGAACGTATCCGAATGGTGCGATGATTTCTGGTCCGACAAGTTGGCGGGGGGCGTGGATCCACGGCTGTCGGTGCGGGGCGACCAACGCGTCTTCCGCGGAGGGTCGTGGTTCAACAGCGGATTTCAGTGTCGGTCCGCCAAGCGTTGGTTCGAGGATCCCGGAAAGCGTATCGGGGATCTGGGATTCCGCGTCGCGATCACTCCCCGGGAAGGGTAACGCGCCTTATGGTTCGACCGGCTTTTCGTTGAAAAGGCCCCGGATCGAGTCGGAGGGGACACAGGACTTGACGACCATTTGCAGGTTCTTGTCGATGCCTTTTTCCGTCGTGTAGTAGATCGAGGAGGTGGTGGAGACGAGGGCGATGACGGCACCGTGTTCGTTGAATATCGGGCAGCCGCTGGAGCCTTTCGCGTAGTCGGCGGTGATGGCGACGCGGTTCGGGCCGCCCTTGGGATCGCGGGTGCGCTCCTTGAAGTAGCGCGAGATAACGCCGGTGGTGAGGGTGTAGAAGCGTCCGTCGGGATGGGTGATGGCGGTGACGGGCGCGCCGACGGGTTCGTCAAAGGCAACGGGGGCGGGTTGAAAGTTCTCGCCGGCGAGACGGATGAGGGCGAGGTCGGCGCTTTTCGAGGCGGCGAGGACTTCGGTGACCGGATGGACGGAACCGTCGAAAGTGACGGCGCCGAAGGCGGCGGCCTCCGCGTTCTCGACGACATGGTAGTTGGTCAGGACGATGCCGTCGGAGGTGAGGATGACGCCGCCGGCGAGGTTGTTGTGCCAATGTTCGCATTTCTTGCACTTGTAGATATTTCCGAGGGCGACGATGCTCGATTTCCGCGAGGCGAAGATCTCGGCGGAAGTCAGTTTTGCCTCGTCGGGAGTGGTGAGCGGAAGGGCCGCGCACTGTTTCCTCTCCTTGAGTTGCTCCTGGAGAGTCTGGGCTTCGATCAAATCCTTGGCCTCGAAGTGCTTCTCCATTTCCGTGAGAAAGCGCGCGGAAATCTCCTGGTCGTTGATAAGGTCGGTGGCGTGGAGCGGCAGGGTGACGAGAAGCAGGGAGAGGATGGCTTTCATGGACGGATACGGTGGGCTAATTCTTGGAGAGTGAAGTGAGGTAGGCGAGGAGCTGGGTGGTTTGTTCCGGAGTGAGCGACTGGCCGAAGGTGGGAGGCATGAGGGAGAGGCGGGATTCCTGGCGTTTTGCGATGGCACCGGGGCGAAGCGGCGTTTCGGTGCCTGCGATGTCGGTCAAGGATACGCTGCCGGCGGCCTCGCGCACAAGTCCGGAAAGGACGCTGCCGTCGGTGAGGGTGAGGACGTTGACGTAGAAGGCGGGATCGACGTGGCGGTTCGGGTCGAGGATGTCTTCGAGAAGGCGGTCGGGGCCGCGGTTGCCGACACCGTCGAGCTGGGGGCCGACGATCTTGCCCTCGCCGCCGATCTGGTGGCAGAGGGCGCATTGGGCGGCGAAGACGGCGCGTCCTGCTTCGAGGTCGGGTTTCTCCGAGGAGCGGAAGGCCTGGAGGCGTTCCGCGATGAGCTGGTTGATTCCTTCGCCGACCGGCGGCAGGGTGGCGGCGAGCTTCGCGACGCGTTCCTTGAGCGCGGCGTCGGGGGAGGCGTCGAGCTTGGTCGAGACGGGGGCATGGCGGAGGAGCTGCGGGCTGGCCTTGCCGCTTTCCATGCTGGCGACGAGGGCTTCCGCGCCGCGCGGGGTGGAGGCGAGGCGTTCCGCAAGGGCCTGCTGCACGGGCGTCGCGGATTCGGCGAAGATGAAATCGGCGGAGACGGGAGCATCGGGCTGGAAGAGGGCGATGATCTTCCCGGAGACCGCGCCGAGGTCGGGCCGGGCGAGGAGGGCGGCGAGGGCTTCCAGCACCGGCGCGTCACGGAAGGCGGCGATCGTCTGCCCGGCCTCGGCTTTCCCGGAAGGGGTGGCCTCCGGATGGGCGAGCGCCTTGGCGAGCAAGGGAGCGGACTCGCGGACATCGAGTTGGCGGGCGAGGCGGGCCACCGATTCAAGGCCCGCGTTCGCGGAGAGGTCGCCGGGAGCGGGAAGGGACGCGACCTCGGGCTCGAAGCGTCCGGCGGCGAGCCAGGCGTAGGCTTCCCCGGTGTCGCCGTCGACGATTTCGATCCGCGCCGATTTGCCCTTGTGGGCCGTGAGATCCCACTCGACGCGCTGCGCGAGGTCGTTGCGCGGGGGAGGCGAGGCGGCGAGGATTTCGCCGCTGCCGGTCTCGACGAGCCGGAGAAGGTTGTTGCCGCCGGGTGGCTGATCGGGGAAGCCGTCGTGGCCGGCGAGGAAGAAGGCGAGGCGCTCGGGCACCGGGAAGGCGCGAGAGCGGAGGACGCCGGTCAGCGATTCCCCGCCGGGGGGCAGGCTGCAGAGGAAGCGGGCGTCGGTGTTCCCGTCCGCTGAGGCGCGGAGCTGGCTGAACCACGGGCTCGCGCTCCGGGGATGGGTCGGAACGGGCGCGGCCTGCCAGGCCGGCTCGACGGGCGCGCGGAGCCAGTCAAGGACGAGCTGGCGCCCCACCGTCTTCAGCGCGGTGTTCCCGTTCGGGCGTCCGTTCATTAGGGCGAGCAGGAGATTGACGCGCGCCTCCGGATTGTCGGGAAATTTCGCCTGAATGAGCTGTGCGGCCCGTTCGAGGGCATCGTCTGGGAGGTTCGGCGCAATGGTCGAGAGCTGGGCTCGAAGCTGGTCGGGATCATTCTCGTGCTGCTCGATATGGCTGAGGAGAAAGGCGGCGGCAGCGGGGGATTTGAGGTGGCTCGCGATGTCGGCGACGAGGCGGGATTGGGCCTCGCTCAACGGCTTCTCGGCGAGCACGGCGAAACCCTCGTCGGTGAGGTTTTCCCGGAGGGCGATGCGCGCGGTATGCCGGAGGTGGGTGTCTTCATCGGGAGTCGATTCGATGAGGGCGGCAAGGCGGGGCGCGAGCGGCGGAAAGGGATTCCACGCGAGGGAATCCGCAGCGGCCCGACGAACAAAGGGGGAAGGATCGAGAAGGGAATTCATACGGAAGAAGTTGGTATCGTCGGAAAGCCCGCCCGCTGTCATTTCGGAAACGAGGCGGAGGGCGTGGGCGCGAACATGAGCGTCCGGGTTTTTGAAAGGAAAACCGTCGAGGTGTAAGGCATCGAGCGCCTTCAATTGGAAGAGCGCCCACAGGCCGTGCACGACCTGTAGCGAAGATGCGGTGGGGGACGCGACGGTTTCCCGAAGCGCCGGAATGGCGTCGGCACCGATCCTGTCGATGATCTGGTTCATCGCGTTCATGCGCAGGGTGAGGTTCGAGCTGGCGGTGGCGGCGATGAGGCCGGCGGCGTCTTTCTTGGAAAGATCGCAGTCGCGCAGGGTCGTCTTGTTGTCCTTGGGGACGAGCCGCCAGATGCGGCCCCGCTCGCGGTCGCGGCCGGGGTGGTCGAGCGGGACCTCGTAGTGGCCGATGATGCGATTGTAGAAATCGGCGATGTAGAGCGCGCCGTCGGGGCCCATCTGGAGATCGACGGGGCGGAACCAGGGGTCGTCGCAGGTGACGAGGTCGGGCTTTTCGACGGCCTCTGGGGAGGAGCCGTGGAAGACGAGCTGGTCGCGATTCACCCGGCTGGTCACGACATTCCCGACGAACGAATTCATGCGGAACTCCTCGGGCCAGCGCTCGTCCTCGCAGACGACGACGCCGCCAATGCCGGTCGAATTGTGGCTGTGGTCGATCATTTCCGGCGCGAAACCGAGGCCGTCGTGGGGTTTGCCGAAGCTCGGGTAGTAGCCCTTGCGGATGAGTTGGTAGATCGGCTTGCTGTGGCAATCGGCGGAGTAGAGGTTTCCCCAGCTATCGAAGCAGAGGCCGAAGGGATTGACCTGGCCGAAGGTGTGGCCGTCGACATGTGAGCCGTCGGGACGGACGCGGTAGGTGTGGCCGGATTGCATTTCCAAGGTGCTGCCGTCGGAGGCGCGGACGGTGGTCTCGTTGTTGAAGCCGTGGGTGAGGTACATCCAGCCGTCGAAGCCGCGGCGGAAGGAATTGTTCATCCCGTGCGTGTCCTTGCGCCAGCCGAGCGGGCCGTAGAGGACCGTGCGCTGGTCGCAGACGCCGTCGCCGTCCGTGTCCTCCAGGTGCCAGATGTTCGGGATGCTCCAGGCAATGGCCCCACCCCGGTAGGGGAGCACGCCGATGGGGATGTCGAGATTGTCGGCGAAGGTGCGGATGTCGTCGGCCTTCCCGTCGCCGTCGGTATCGGCGAGGATTTTGATCGTGTCCCTCGCGGGCTGGCCCGGTTCGACGGGGTAAGGGTATTCGAGCGAACTGGTGAGCCACATCCGGCCCTGCTCGTCGAAGGCCATGTTCATCGGCTTCGCAATATCGGGCTCGCTGGCGAAGAGCTGGATCTCGAAGCCCTCGGGGACGTGGAAAAGCGGGAGCTGCTCGGCAGGTTTGAGGGGCTCGGTGGGCCGGACGTTCTGGGCGAAGGGATCGTCGGCGGCGGGGAGAGCGGGGGCGAGGAAAAACAGGAGACCGAGGCTGAGGGGGCATTTCATGGAAGCGATACCGTATCCCGGGCCACAGGGAATTCCAGCCGGATTGGGCGGGAACGCTTCCTTTCCGGAAAGCGAAAATGGGGCCCCGGATCACTGATCCGAGGCCCCACCCACACAGGGAGAGTAGACAAGCGGTAAGCAGAAAGCGTTCTTCCCGATTCTCGGTCTCCCAAATTCGGAGAGGCTAGAGGGCGGAGTCCTTGCCCTCGCCGATGAGCTTGTAATTCTGACGACGGAGGTTCCAGCGAACCTCGCGGAGGTTGGATTCGATCTTGCGCAGGGTGTTGCGCACGGCCTCCATCTCGTCGGCGTTCTGAGGTTCCGCATGGCCGAGGTCCTTGGCCTGTTCCTGGAGAACTTCGGTGGTGCGAATCAACTCCCCGAGGCGATCCCGCGTTTCAGGGGTCTCGTCACGGCCCTCGGCGACCACATTGTTCATTTTCTTGAACTCTGCCTCAAGCCACCCGATGGCATGGTGGAAGCCCTGAACGCCGCCGACGAGCGAGCCATCGGGGTGGACGCGAGGCTCGGAGATCTCGGAATGAGGTCCCTTCACCGGGGTGACCGAGGTGGGCTTCTCGGTGAGGCCGCCACCCCGCGGATCGAGCAAAGTCGGGGTAATGAAGATCATGAGGTTCTTGCGCGAGCGGGACTGCTCACGATTGCCGAAGACCCAGCGGAGCACCGGCAAACGTCCTACGAGCGGGAGACCGGTTCCCGAGGTTGAGTCGGTGGCCTCGTCGAGACCGCCGATGGCGAGGGTGTAGCCGCTTTCGACTTCCAACGGCGCGGTGAAGACGCGGGAACTGGCGACGGGGTAGGGATTGCCGTCGATGATCTCCGTCCCGACGATACTGGAGATCGTGATGAGGACCTGGAGGCTGATGCCGCCGTCGAACATCCGCTTCGGCAGCACGGAAATACTCGTGCCGATCGGCAGGTAGGAAACGGACGCGGTGGAGGTACCGCCGACCCCGGGCGTGGTTGTGGAGGACGCGGCGAGAACGGGCTGGTTGATCACGCTCTGGATATCGACCTGGCGGTTGTTCTTTGTAAGGACGCGCGGATAGGAGACGGTGGTCGTCTCGCGATCCTTCAGGAGGGCCTGAATACTGAGGTTGACTTCGTTTCCATCGAGGATGGCGGTCTGGGGGGCGACGATGTCGCCGAGACGGTCCAGATTCACGTCCGTCGAGAGTTCGGAAAGGTTGACATTGTAGCCACCGTCCATAACGCCGGACCAATCGACGCCAAGCTGGCGGCTGGGATCCTTGGTCGTTTCGAAGAACTTGACCTCAACCGCGATGAGGGGCTGGGGTTTGTCGATGGCCTCCAGGTATTCCTCGATATACTGATGTTGTTGCCTTGTCGCGACCACGAAGAGGGTATTGGTATCCGAATTCCAGATGACATGCCCGGTGGAAGCATCGCCCGTGCCCCCGGAGTTCTGCTGGACGGCTGCGGGATTGGTGCCGGCGATGACGGTTCCGTCGGGATTGACCATGAGAGGACTGAAGTTCCCCACGCTTCCCTGGGCCGCGATGTTGGCGTTTAGGCCGGTGGTGCCGATCCCAATGAGGGCGGTGATGTCGTTGATGAGTTGCTCGGCGTTCGTCGTGAATTGGGTATTTCCTCCCAGTGCCGCGAGATTGCCCCCGGGAGCGCCTCCAGTGCCGCCCGTGCCGCCTCCAGTGCTGCCCCCGGTGCCTCCTCCAAGACCGCCCGCGGCCCCCCCTGCCGCCCCGACGACGCTTCCACCGGTTCCCGAGCCGCCGCCTAACCCCGATTGCAGGCCGCCTCCGCCGCTTTGTCCCGGGGTCTCGGTGGTATTGTATTTGATGTTGTAGGTCCGGGCAATGAGCTGCTTATCGTCGATGGGCCGCATGTGAAAGATCTCGCTGTCGTAGATGAGTGCGACGCCGTACGTGCGGGCGATCGTTTCAAGCGCCGTGAATGGACTGGCATTGATCGAGAACGTAATCAGGGTGGACGTCTGGTTGTCGGTCTCCGGCAGGGCGATGAACGAGATGCCGGCATCGTCCGCAAGGAAGCGCAGGGCGTCACGCAGATCGCTCTTCTCGAAATCATAGGCCTTTTTCTCCGCGATTCGAAGCGGAGCGGCGGCCGCTTCGTAGTCGGGGGATGTTTCAAGGACCGGCGTGAGGGCCCCGCTTGCTTGGAGGGCACTTAGCAGGACCGCGATCGCCGCGCCAAAGGTAGGGATCGCGGTCTTGCCGCGAAGGTTTCGGCAGGAGCCAGGGGCCTTTCGGCAACCTGAGATTTCGTTGGTATTCATTGCTTTCTCTGACTGTGGTTATCTTGCGTGTGGATCCACGCCGGGACCGTCGCGAGGTGCTAAAAGGGCCAGGCAGTGGTAACATAATTTCTATAATTTTAATATTTCGGCAAGTGAAATTATTAACTATTTCAAAATATTAATTCAGATGAATGGTTGGAAAAGGGACGGAACGCCGTAGGGAGAAGGGTTCGGTGGCCGGTTCGTGATCGTTGACGCCCGGGAGCGGTTGTCTGGTTTTGAACGGGAAACCGGAGGATTGGCGGGCAGGGAGATCGAAGATCGTCCCGCGGAGATGGCGGCCAAAATGAATAAAATGCAAAAACTCCATAATTATCATAAAACTACTTGCCAGCTTGATATAATTTACATATATTCTAACAATCTTTGAAAACTTCTGAGCCCCCACATGGCGTGGTCGGACGACAAAGACACCCTTGAACGATTTCGAAGCCAAACGAACGCAGCCATTATGGAAGGAGTAAATGAACATAGCCCGCTCGGGCGCAGGATCATGCAGATCGCAGAGACTTCCGGGGTGAGTGACTTCTACGTGACTCCCTGGGAACCATTGCTTTACAAAAAGAATGGAGATATGGTTTTCGATCCCTTCGTCTACCAACCGGAGGTGAATCTTCAGGTGGTACCGGGCTGCGAGGACTACGCGATGATGATCGGGCCCTATCGCTTCCGTGTGAACCGGATGACGAGCCGTGGCCGCTTCCGCTGGGTCTTGCGCCTGCTGCCATCCGAAATCCCGACGGTCGATCAGATTCGGGTTCCACAAGCGGCGGTCAAGTCATTCATGGAAGCGAAGAACGGCCTTTTCCTGATCTGCGGCCCCACCGGGAGCGGAAAAACGACCACCATCGCGGCCATGAATCTCCACCGCGCGATGCGCCGTCGGGAACACTTCGTAACCTTTGAGGATCCGATCGAGTATCTTTACCCCACGCAGGGGATCTCCTCCCTTATTTCCCAGCGGGAAATGGGATCGGACGACGATGATTTCGGGACCGCCCTCCGGGGGTCGCTCCGACAGGCGCCGGACGTGATCATGATTGGAGAGATCCGGGACGGTGAGACGGCGGAGATCGCTCTTCAGGCAGCGGAAACCGGCCACGTGGTGGTGGCGACACTGCACACCTCGAGCGCGGCGCAGACAGTGCAACGATTCCTGAAACTGATTCCCAGTGACCGTCTGGAAAGTGCCCAGAGCACGATGGCGGATATTCTCCGGCTGATTATGTGCCAGCGCCTGATCCTGGATGAGGAAAAGGGCCGACGCTTCGCCGTGCACGAGATTCTGTTGCAATACAGCTCGGTCGCGAATCTCATCCGCCGCGGTGAGTTCAAGAAGCTCGACCAGGAACTGGAAACAGGATCGAAGCGTGGAATGCAAAGCTTCGATCACAGTATCGAAGCGCGGATCTCGGAAGGCTGGAAACCGTGCGTGCGCAAGACGACGGGATTCTCCGCCCAGGAGGTGGCCGAATACGTCGACTCCGAGACCGAAGAACTCGAACCCATGATCAACCGATGAAACTGAAAGATATCACAGACGTGCTGACATTCGCAGCTTTCCGACCCGAGCCAGACGATAGCACGGCGGCTTGGACCAGGCGCTTTCCAAAGCAGCGCACGCTCTTGCTCAATATTGGGCGCGAAGGAGTCCATTATGCGGGGAGGGATCGAGGGGGTAGCATCACCGAAAGCAACTTCGTGAAAGGGGATATCAAGGAAATCATCCAGGAGATGGCGGACGAATGGAAGGCCATTACCGATGATGGATGGTGCGCGATCTCCATCAACCACCGGTTTGTCATCAGTCTCGAGGCGAACCTGACCCGGAAGAAGGGAACGGAAGTCTTGATCAGGACGAATCCAAAGTCAGTGCTAGGAGCGAAGGCGGAGAAGGGAAAGCGCTATTCGGTGGAGAATAATCCCGACAGCAACAGCAGCCTCCTCCTGGCTGTGGATGAGGATTTCATCCGTCAGATCGAGACCTCCCTCGATCCAGCCGGCTTCAAGGTCGGTCGCGTTGCCTGTGGCCCGTATGCGATGCTCATGGATAGTATGGATCAGGTCGTTGAAGCACGCACGCAGTACAAGGCAGCCAACGGAGACGCATCGCTGGGAAAGATCATCAATGTCATATGCTGCGGAGGCTCAGTGGCCGCCCTTACCCACACCGACGAGCAGTGGCTCGAGCTCCGCTCCCGCAGCAATCTGTACACCCCGGCGGACCTGGAACCGTTGGCGAAGATCCTCGCCCCCCTTGTCGAGCATGCGGGCGCGGGAGCGCAGGTCATCTTTATGGCCGACGAGGCTGAGACCGGTATCGCCGAATACCTTCAGCAGTCTCTCCCGGAGAATCGCGTGAGTGATCTCACCCAGCCCAATCAGCTCTGGAAGATACTGGCCGACTAATCTCTCCCTCTGCCTAACCGAACATCTAGACCTTTCCGAACCATGGAAAATCATAAAAGAATCTGTCACGACCTCAAGACCGATCGCCTTGACATCTCACCGCCGTTGCCGAACTCGGCGAGGGTATTGCCGGTCCTGCTTTACTTCACGATTATCGGAGTGATCGGGCTCAACGCCTATATCTACATGCAGTTGAAAAACACGGAAAGCGCGATCACCGAATGGAAGGACAAGGAGCGTGGCGAGGTGGAAACAAAGACGACTCTGGTGGCGCAACAGGAGGTCGTTAACAACGAGGCTCGGCGAGCGGATGACGTGGTGAAGTGGGTTGAGAGTGCTCACCCGTTGCAGCCCCTCGTACTGACTGTGACCCGCAGCATGGACTCGAAGAGCACGATTTCGGAACTCTCGTTCAACCGCGACGCGGCGAACCCAACCCAAATCCGGTTCTCCATGAAGTTTCAGAACGGAGGGATTAAGCAACTCGACAAGACCATCGAGTGGGTGCAGGGCTTGGGCTATCGTACCTTCTCCGCAGTGCAGTCCGGAGGCGGCGACGATGCCTCTATGGATTATCAGTGCACCCTCATTCGCGTGGATGACAAGCCTGGCTTTGCAGGAAACTAAGAGGTTTCAAGGCTGGCCGTCCTGAACGCGTAATCAATCAAATAGAGACTAACATACCATGAACAACAAGCACGGAGCATGTATCATCATCGGGGGCCTCATCGGCCTCATGGGATACGGAACGATGGTCATGAATCGCAAGCTCTCCGCTCTGGAGGAGCAGGAGATGGCCGCGGAGGCTGCCTACGACACCGCATTCCAGTTAAGGCAGACGGAACACGGACGTCTCCTCAAGCGACAGCGCGAAACGGAGGGAGTGCGGGAATACCTGAAGTCCTGGGAACCCTATTTCGCACGGGTTGATAGCGGTGACAAGGCAGATCGGATATTCGATACCCGCGTCAAGCAAGGCGGGATCCTCGCCTTGAACAAGTCCTCGGAAGCGACACAGGTGAAGAAAGACAGTGCGATCTCGCAGACTGTTCGGGCGACACTTGTCTTTGAGGACGACTACAAGAAGTCTCTTGAATGGCTGAGTTCGTTCGAGGGTGAGGTGGCTGCAAGCCGTGTCTCCTCCTGTGTGATTACCAAGGGCCAGCGGGGCGATGACATCAAGATGGAGTTGGCTTTCGAGTTTCCGCTTCTCGTCTCGTCCTCGCCAGCGGGCCCAGTTCCTCCGAAACCTATTCCAGCGCCATGAAGATCCTTACTATCGAACTTACTCTAGCCTTCGCCGTCGTGCTCGTGCCCGCGGTATTCGGGCAAGGCAATCCTCTCGTTCCACCTTCCGCACCCGTTGAAGCTACTTCGGAAAAGGCGGCGGCCGTTGGCTTATTGCCTCATCAGAAGAGAGGTAAGCCACTCGATTCGAAGGAGCGCAATCCCTTCGCCGAACAGGTACAAATCGAATCCACGGGAGAAGTCACGGACACGAACAGTGAGGAGAGCAAGATCCGCGCTGTCCTCATGGGTATGGAGGTATCGGGAGTCGGACGCGGATCCAATGGCCGGATGAAGGCGTTGCTTGGAGGTCTCTTCCTCGAGGAGGGGCGGGAGTTATCCCAGATCATCCCGAACCAGACGGACATCCTCAAAGTGACGAAAGTCAATGAGAAGCAGATTGAGATCAGCTGGGTTGATGTGGAGGGCACCGAGCAGCCGCGCAAGCATGTCATCGAACTTGACATGGACCCTGACATCCGGACCCAGCTGCCCTCCCCCGGGGGAGAAGGGGATGGCGTGATGCTAACGCCGATCGATCCCCGCGCCCGTGAGAAAAGGGCCCTCAAGCGAACGGAACTCACCTCAGCGGGCGAGACCGCGTCCCCGGCTGAATGAGCCAATACTGGATGGCAGTGAACACTGTCTCGGAAGCGCGACGATCCTAACATGAAAACGAAATTCGAACGCCGCGATGCGGCAAGGGGCTTTTCCCTGGTCGAGGTCATGGTGGCCTCGACCATTGCCGTCATAATCTTCAGTACCGGAGCGGTTCTGTTTCATGCGGTTTCGTTCCACCAGCGGAGGCTTTCCGTCTATGGAGGGGTGGAACTTGGAGCGAGTGCTCTTTCCAACTACTATGGAATGGTCAATACCACTTCGATAGACGTTTACACGGCACCGCACTACGGGAGGGCGGCGTGGGCGGAGAATCTGAGGGACAAATTCTGGGCGGATACCCGGAGCGCCTCCGCCGTCTATTGCCTGGGTCGGAATGGATTGAATACCTTTCGTCCGGATTTCATTTCGGTTCCGCTCTCCACGGATGCGAAGGCCCTCGACTCGGCGGAGGCGTTCCGGAAATTCATCGAGGTGGTCGAGCCTTCCAGTGCGGGTATCTTCACGCCATACCGGGGCGCATCGACGGCGCCGAATGGCAGCATCTTCATTCTCCAGCCCAGTTCCTTTGGCGATTACCTGTCGGTGAAAGCCATCTATGAGATCGACATTCAAGCCGCCAGTTCCCCGTCGGGAACCTATGCCTCGGTGAGGCGCTATGCGCAGGGAAGAATGACCGAATTCTACGACATTTTCTATCCTACCGAACAGGGTGTTGAGGCGTTCGCGCCGATCTTCGTCCAGATGGAACGTCGGGAGAGAAAAGTCATCGCCGAGTCCGCCTACGACAAGTTCAAGAAAGCTTCGGGAATGCCATTCTACTTGATATGGTGGCCGGACCCCGGAACTCCCAATCTTAAGGGAGAAGGAATGACAACGGCGGGAATCCCCGCGTCCGATCCGCGGTCGACTTACGCCAATATGGGCGGCAAGACCGCCTTCATGTTTACCGTGCCGATGTTCCCCGCCTACTGAAAACCGCCCCCATGGGGGCCAATGCCATGTTTACATCCCCTAAAGCCTTTCGCACAGCTCGCTCTTGTTCCCGGAATACTTCCGGCAGCGTGATCGTCATTGGTCTTCTCCTTCTGGCCATGGTCACCCTTGGATTGGCGGCTTGGATATCCCTCATTACTACCCGTTCCTATTTGGTGGAGCAAATGGAAGCGACGGTGAAACGGCGTGTGGCCTATAGCAACGCGAACGCCCTGGCGAAGGAATATGTCTATCAGAAAGCGCTCGGAAAAAGTTCCGGGAGCGCGGTGCACATCGAATTGAGCGGAGGAATGGGGGGAGTGGACATTCCCGCCTGGACTGGGGCACCACTGGCATCGAACAGCATTCCGGGAAGCGTGAACCGCATTGGTCCCGCCGACGGCTTCGGGTTCACCAAGGATCTTCCGGTGACGATCAGCAATGGTACGGAGTCGACGGTGCGCAATTACCAGATGCGTTCGCGCTCGCCGATGCTCGGGGGCGATTTGCTTTGCTACCAGAATCCTGCCATCAATACTTCCGATGTTGTGCTTAAGGGCAACATTCACATCTATGGACGCTCGCAGATCGCCGTGCCGGGGCTGATCTCGGGCTATACGATCGGCGAGTTCCGCTCGACCCGATACAACGTGCCGAGCCTCGGCACCACCTCGTTCCAGGTCCTTGATACCGGAGGCGCGGTAACCCTGCCCTCGAATTTCCCCCCGCTGCCCGTCACCGCAGGGGTCGTGGGGAGCGGACTTGGCTATGATGGCAAGGCCAGCACAGTGAACAACACGGTGAGTCCCTTCAACTCCCTTTATCATAAGATCACCTCCACCAGCCATATCGTGGTGCGCGGAGACGTATCGTCGAACAACCGCGGGGTCGTTTGCGATGGCAACGGGGTTATCACGGTCGATTTGAGCGACGCAACGCTGACGAACGTGTTCTTTGACAGTAATATCAGGAGAATCACCCTCACGGGGCAGGATAGGACGACGAGCTCCGGCCTGGCGACGTTCACTGCCGCCGAAAACCTGCCCGCCGTCGCCTTTGTCGTCCTTCAGGACAGCTCTTCCACTCGAAATCTCGAATGGGTGAGGATGGAGTATAGCAACGCCCGACGCCTCATCATGGCGATGAAGGTTCCCAGTGGCGACGACGAGGTTGAATACGAGTGGCGCCAGTCCGAGAGCAATCCGGAATGGCGAATGATTCTCGTGGGCGAGAGCATGCGTTTCCGCTTGATTCTGCGAAACAATGGAGTCGTTACGCTGAAGGGCGGTATCCGCAATGATCGGCGGTTGGAGATGGACACAAGTAGTAGCAAGATCCTTCGTATCGTCCGCGAGACCAACCCTCAGAGCCTTCTCGAAGCGCTCGCGGACCGGAATGCCTGGCTGGAGAGTTACGATGGGGGGGGCGTCGCGCCGGGTTCGGATCCTTTCGCGACCTACAATGCGCCTTACGTGGGGCCGGGTGGTCCGGCCGGTGGGGGAAGCGGTGGAAGCGGGGGCGGCGGGAGCGGAGGTGGCGGGGGAGGCGGAAGCGGGACGAGTGGTGATGTCACCCCGCCGACGGTGATTCTCACCACGAGCAGTACGAGTGTCGCGGGGAGTTTTTCCGTGAACGTCAGCTTCAACGAGACCGTGACGGGAGTAGGGCCGACCGACTTTCTCATCACCAATGGATCCGTCGGAACGGTTTCTGGCTCAGGGTCAGCCTATGTCATTACGGTGAATCCGACAAGACTCGGGCCGGTGGCCGTGACGATGGCTTCCGGGACGGCGAACGATCTCGCCGGAAACCCCAACTCCGCCTCCAACACCCTCTTGACTACTTTCGCGGGGCCCATCATCCTCTTCGAAGAGACTTTCAACGCGGGCTCGACGAACTGGACTTATTTTGATGATGCCTTCCGGGGGACAAGCCAGGCGAATTACGCCACCGGCGGTCATTCGGCATCCTACGGTGAAGGGGGAACAGCGGGCGTGCAAGTCTACCTTGGCGCTGTCAATGACAATGACATCAATAACATGTCGGGTGCCTGGCGCCGCAGTTTCACCCTCGATGTGAGTTCTCGGGTCGAAGTCCGGTTCAGCTACAACTTGAGCCATTCCTCCGAATTCGAATCGGACGAGTACGGGGAGGCGCTCATCGCCATCAATGGAGGCCTCATTTATCTGAACGGAAATGACTATCTCGCGCGATTCTACGGCGATGGAAACGGTGGGAGCGTCATGACTACGGGATGGCGGACGCTTACGCTCCCCCTCGGAGTGCTTCCCGCCGGAAACCATACCCTCGCGCTCGGCGGGTTTCTGAATCGCAAGACCCTATCGGACGAGTGGACCTCGATTCGCTTCGACAATGTGAAGGTCACCGCGGCCTATCCCTGATCTTCCTGTCACTCCCTAATCCCATGAAATCCACAGACGTAAACAAGCGAAGCCGCTGCCGAGCCTACAGCCTTGTCGAGGTCATGGTAGGCTCCGCCATCCTGATGATTGGAGTCTCGGCGGCCTGTATCCTCAGTCTCACCATGGTGACCCAGGAGGAAGGAAATGTGCGGGCTTCCAGGGCCTTGAATGTCTTTGAGAATGCGATGCAACTCTACCAGGTCGGACTTTCCCCGGCGGAAGCGGTCTCGCTGCTCCCCCCCGATCCCGCTGTCGTTGCCTTGACTCTTACTCCGAACACAAGCGCCGTGACCGGCATCGGCACTCCCGAGCGGGTTGATGCGCAGATGCAGTTCACGACCATGATCAATACCGAGCCCTCCAATGGCGCGTCCATCACCTGGACGGGCGGCAAGTGGACGGGAGGAGCCAACGGGACGACGAACAACCGTCTCACCCAGGTCATTGCGGTCTACCGACCAGCGACCCGCGCCAGCGGTCTCTAAGATGCGATTCGAACACCACGCCTAGAAAACCAGTTATGCTCAAGAAAGTCTCTCTTTCCAACGTCAACACCGGACGGACAAACACCATTCTTGTCGATACCGACACGGATGAGAAAGCCCTGGCCGGCTCGGGCAAGGCTCCCAACGAACTGGCGAAGGTCATCAGTCTTGAGGGTGGCGGCGAGGTGATGGCCCGAATCATGGCGAAGAAGGGGAACATTGAAGATCGCGCGATCCTTTTCGCGGGAGTGGCGCGATGCCTTGATCGAAATATTCCCGCGATCAAGAGCTTCGAACTTCAAGCGAACCGGGTGAAATCGCCCCGCTACCGCGGAATCATAGCCGAAATCGCCTATCAGATCTCGATCGGTGAGAAGCTCAGTGAAGCCATGGCGCGGTTCCCCAAGGAATTCGGGGGTGAGATCACCGCCCTCATCCGCGCTGGGGAGGAATCCGGACGGCTTCCCGTCATTCTCACGCAGCTCGGTGATTCCCAGAAGAAGACGCTGCGGATCATCAAGAAGCTGAAGAAGGGGATGATTTATCCGGCGGTGGTCTCCTTCATCGCGGTCGCGGTCGTCATCCTCATGAGTGTGACCCTGGTCCCGGCAATGACGAAGCTTTACGCGGATTTCAATTCGGAACTCCCTTGGGCCACCAAGCTTCTGATCAAGCTTTCGAATGTCCTCATTCATACCCCCTGGATGCTGGGTATCCCGCTTTTCGGTGTTTACCAGGTTTTCAAGAACTGGGGCAAGATCATCAAGAATGTCTCGGTGCAGAAGTTCTTTGTCGCTATCCCTGTCATCGGAACAATCGTGCGGAAATCCGCGGCCGCCGTGAGCTTCCGCTGCCTTTCCCTCCTCCTTGAGTCCGGGGTGCGCATGAATACCTCGCTTCAGATCACGGCCGAATCGGCAACGAACTATTATTACAGGGAATTCTTCAGCAGAATCCGCACTCATATCGCGGACGGACGGGGCATGTCCGAAAGCTTCATCATGGAATCCCACTGGCTCGGCGAGGACGGGCGGGTTATCTGCGGGATCAT
>JAHEDC010000461.1 GCA_024641425.1 Verrucomicrobiales bacterium
CCGGGGTTTCTCGGAGGCGTGGAGATCCTGGATGCGTTGGAGCGGCGGCTTTGCTTCATCCCCTTTATCGGGCGATACCGGCCGGGCGGCGTATTCGGCGGTGCTGCGGTCCTCGGCACGGAGGGAATCGTCGTTTTCCATTCGCCCGAGCATAGCGGAAGCGGGGCGGAAGGGTCAAGAGGGGAGAAGTGGGCTTCCGTGACGGGTGTGGAGAGACGCGGGCCGGGCCGGGGCGAGAGAGGCGAATCCTATCGCGCCGACCCCCCGTTGCCGCGCGGCCGGAATTCGTTTTGAGCATGGCGAAGAACGATGCGCTGAGAGTGTGAGTGCAGCGCTTCCCATGCTTCGAAGAACGCCACTCTCGCCGAGGGCCCCTCGAAAAAGGGCGCGGTATGCTGTCAGCCTCCCACGAGAGGATCGAGGAAGCGGTAGAATTCCACCGTCGCGGGGTCGTCGGGCAATCCGAGATCATCGTTCAAGCGGCTGTGGTTGCTGTCCTGCTTCCCGAAGGTCTTGACTGGAATCCCGGCCCCGTTCAGCGCCGCTTCGAGAGCTCCCGCCTGCGCCCGCGTGTCGGGGTTTCCGGGGAAATAGAGGAGGAGGAAGGGGGGGATTCCCTTGTCCTTCGCGACATGGGTCACGGCGGAATAATCGACGTGTTTTTCCGGGTCGTTGCCGAATTTTTGCCGATGCCCGAAGGTATACATCTTCCCGCCATAGAGAGCCTGCCGGTGCTCGGCGGTCATGATGATCTTGGGGATGTCGTAGGTGTCACCGTCCACCGGCACGCAGCCCCTGAGGACGTCGAAGGAGACGCTCTCGTCCTTCAGGTAGCGGTCGTCGGTGCAGAGCAAGGCCGCGAGCTGGGCTCCGGCGGAATGGCCACCGACGAAGATACGCTTCGGATCTCCTCCGTATCGGGAAATGTTCCGGTGCACCCAGCCGAGCGCCTTTGCGACATCGCGGATCAGCACGTCCATCTCCACGTCGGGAAGCAGGCGGTAATTCGTCGAAACAAAGACGAATCCGCGCTCGGTCAGCACCTTCGGCTTCAGGCCGACATCACTCTTGTCCCCGGTTTCCCACCCGCCGCCATGGATCCAGAACATGACGGGGCGATTCTGGTCGCCCGCCTTCTCCGGGGTGTAGATATCGAGGATCTGACGTTCGTGCCCGGCCTCCGCATAAGGGACGTTCTCCGTCAGTTTCTGGGCGATGGCGCCCTGGCCTCCAAAGAGGCAAGGGAGCGCGAAGATGAGAGAAAGTTTGCCGTTCATCGATAAGGAAAGTCGAGGGTGAATAGGTGCGGGTTTTGGGGAGAGTGCCGACTTACGCATTCAGACCCTTGAGCGTTGCCGTACTGCTGCCGAAGGAATCCGCTTCTACTCCAAGCTGATGAAGCATCGAGAGGTAAAGGTTGCAGAGCGGCTCGTTCTTGTCCGCGTCGAAGGCGTTGTGGCCGCCGAGCTTGAAGCCGCCGCCGGCGAGCAGGATCGGGAGGTTGCGGGTGTCATGGGAGTTGGCATTGCCCAGATTGCTGCCGAACAGCACCATGGTGTCGTCGAGCAGCGGCGCCCCGCCCTCGCGCTTGGTTTTGAGTTTCTCCATCAGTCCGCCGAAGACCCGGAACTGCTCGGTCTCGATGAGGCGCAGCTGCGCGATCTTCTCCGGCTCCTGCCCGTGGTGCGAGAGGTTGTGGTGGTCGATGGTGACTCCGGCGACGGGCGGCACCGCGTTGGCCCCCTGGAGGAAGATCGTGATCAGGCGCGTGGAGTCCGTCTGCAGGGCGAGCGGGACCAGGTCGAACAACAGGCGCATGCGGCCGATCAGATCGCTCCCGTTGTCGATGTCCCGCGGAGGCTGCGCGTCGATCTTCGGCTTGGGCTTCCGCACCCAAGCCTCCGATTCGACCAGCCGCTGCTCGAGCTCGCGCACCGAAGTGAAGTATTCGTCGAGCTTGTCGCGGTCGGTGGCGCCGACGCGACGGATGAAGCTGCGCGCCTCCTCTCCCACGGTGTCCATGATGCTCCGCCCCTCGCGGAGCTTCTGCATCTGGCGTTTCACGTCGGCGGGCGTCCCCTCGACGAACAGTTTGGTAAAAACGTGGGAGGGACGGCTCTCGGCCGGGATCATGACGCCACCACGATTGTAGGAGAGGCTCGGGCTGCCGGTGCCCAAGACCAGCGAGGGAAAGCGCGTCCGCAGTCCGATTTTCTCGGCGGCGAGCTGGTCGAGCGAAACCGTGTTCTTGAAGCCGCCGAGGCCGGGATGGCGGGCCGAGGTCAACCAGGTCATCTCCGAGGTGTGGCCATTGGCACCGTTCTGGTCGGGGTGCGACAGCCCCGAGAACAGGGTGAAGTCGTCGCGATGGCTCTTGAGGAGTTCGAGATAGGGCGTGGGCTGGTAATCCTTGCCGGTCTCTTCCGGAAAAAGAAAGGGCGCGTGCAGCCCCAGCGAGGTGCAGATGCACACCATCTTCTTTCCGGAAGTCGGGGCGGACTCCGCGCGGGCGCGAGGCAGGAAGGCATCGAGCAGCGGCAGGCTCAAGGCGACGCCGGAGCCGCGGAGGAACTTTCGTCGCGAGAGGGTTGGGGAGGATGGGCGCTTCATGGGTTAAACGGTTGGTCTGGAGAACGGCGATGGCTACCGTTAAACAACACCGCCCTGCGCCAATGGAAACTTGATTTTTCGAACCTGCGACGAACGAACACAGCCATTGCCCCAGGGTGAATCCGATACGCTCCCGACCCTGGGGATCGCGCTGGCAAGGCTTTGGTCCAGTGGCCGACATGGGAAACGTCTCTGCGCCTGACCGGCGCCCGGACCCTGGTCAGCAAACGCCAGTTCGCCTTCAGCGCGTCCCGCCTGGAGGAGTGCGGGCGCATGGTAGGCGGCTTGCTGAAGACCGGATGCAGGCAGAGAATGCCTGCATCCGGCTCGTATTCAATTGGAGGCGCTCTGCGGTCCCCCCATCAGTCATTTGCCTCGGGCAGCCTAGGGCTGGATTTGAACGTTGCCCCCGTCGTTCTCGGTAAACGGCAAGTCCCATGCACTTTCCCAAATTGGGAACAGGTATGGAATGTTAGCGGGATCGGACAGTATCCAGCAGGTATAATCGAGGAAACCGGGGCCAGTGCTAGCTAGTGTGGCTATTGCAAAAACGGTCCTGACGTCTGGCGCCGCGTTCATCCCCTCGCCGTTGTCGGCCAATCCGATGAGAAAGGCGGCACCTACGTTGTGTTCATCGTCAGATTGGGTGATCACCCCCGCGAGCCATGCCTGGTTTTCATGGACCACCATGCAGACGACTTTCCCATGGGCGAATAATCCACTATACCGGCTTTTGATCTGCACTTCCCCACTGACCGTTCCATCCGGGAGCGTCCGCGCGGAAAACGAAAGGGTGCTCAAGAGGTTGGGCGGGAGTGGAGCACCCTCCAAACCCGTGAAATTCACGTGACCGGAAACGGATTGCGCGGAGGCCGCCAGCGGGCTGAGGAAGGCGGCGGCCAAGAGGCTTGTCATCGTAAGAATCTTCATGGTTTTGTCTTTTCTTTGGTTTTGTATTTTGCGGCTTCCGGGAAGCTTTCATCAGCAGATGAAACCCGCGCCATGCATCCATGCGGATTCCTCCAAGAAAAACGGACAGGGCGATGAACGATTGTTCCGGTTTCTTTCCAACCGTCCGGTGGTCTGACTGCTAGTTAGAGTCCGGAAGGCTTACAAGGCCCGAACGGTCCAGGTCTTCCTTTGCGAACGGCCCTTGGCGGTCGCCGCATGCCGGACAAGGGTAAGGAAGCATCGGCGAATTACAGGGGACCATTGGAATCGATGATCATCATTCGCCATCTTCCATGGATTCGACCTCGACGAGGGTAATCCCTCCAATCCTCAGATCGGAGCTTGGGCCTTCCGGGTTGTGCACGGAGATGGCGAGGGTGTGGACGCCGGGATTGAGGGTGCCGGCGATCGGAAAGCGGTGGATCACGCCGTCGTTCTCTGGTCCTTGCGGCTGGGTGGCGGAGAGCCGATAGGAGTCGGGCCCGGCGGGGAGATTGTCGCGGACGACTTCCTTGCCGTCGAGATACACGATGAGGGCGTCGTCGCGCTGGCACCGGAGTTCAAGGTGGGCGTGCGGCTTCTCCGTCGTGAAGCGGTGGCGAAAGTAGGCGCTGTGGCGGTGGTCGGGGTTCAGGGGTGTTCCGATGTCCTGTCCGGAGAAGTCCCGGCCATAGCCGAAGCCGCCGTTGGGATGGGCGCTGTCTGTTCCTGTTTTCCATCCGGAATCGTCATAGTCCGGGGCGAAGAAAGTGGTGTGGAAATCGGGATCACCGGCCTGCGGGTCGACCCCGTCGGTGGGGTGGAGCCATTTCCACTCCGAGGTGGGCGCGATCAGGACCAATGCCACCGGCGGAGCAGAGGCATCGACCGGTGATCGCAAGGCCGCGAGTTCCTCGCGCAGCTTCTTCGCCTCGTCCAAGCGGTCGGCGGCGGCGTAGAAACCTGCCATGTTTCCCAGTGCGGCCGCAAAGTAGGGATGCGTTTTTGGCAGAACCCTGCGCTTGAGGGCCAGCGATCGCTCCTGGAGTTCGATCGCCTCTGGAAGCCGCCCGGCTGAGAAGTAGAAACTCGCCAGATCCGTCATCGTCCCGAGCGTGTCGGGGTGCTCGGCCCCAAGCGCCTTGCGTTTCAGCATCAGCACCTCCTCGTGCAGCTTGATCGCCTCGTCCATGCGGCCGGCGGCGTCGGAGTAGGAAAACGCCAGGTTTTCAATCGCCTTGAGCGTGTCGGGGTGCTCGACCCCAAGCACCTTGCGGTAAAGCGCCAGCACCTCCTCGCCCATCTTGAGCGCCTCGTCCCTGCGGCCGCCGTCGCGGTAGGAAATCGTCAGATTGTTCATCGCCCCGAGCGTGGAGGGGTGCTCGGCCCCAAGCACCTTGCGGCGCAGCGCCAGCACCTCCTCGCGCATCTTGAGCGCCTCGTCCCGGCGGCCGTCGTCGTCGTAGGAACCCGCCAGGTTGTTCATCGCCCTGAGCGTCTCGGGGTGCTCGGCCCCAAGCACCTTGCGGGAAAGCGCCAGCACCTCCTCGCGCATCTTGAGCGCCTCGTCGCGGCGGCCGGCAGCGTCGTAGGAAATCGCCAGGCTGGCCATCGCCCTGAGCGTTTCGGGGTGCTCGGCCCCAAGCACCTTGCGGCGCAGCGCCAGCACCTCCTCTTTCATCTTGAGCGCCTCGACCCGGCGG
>JAHEDC010000462.1 GCA_024641425.1 Verrucomicrobiales bacterium
CTCGGCCCCGAGCACCTTGCGGGAGAGCGCGAGCACCTCCTCCTGCATCTGGAGCGCCTCGTCCCGGCGCCCGGCGTCGTCGTAGGAAAGCGCCAGGGTGTTCATCGCCAGGATCGTATCGGGGTGCTCCTGGCCGTTCACCTTGCGTCGCAGCGCCAGCACCTCCTCGCCCATCTCGAGCGCCTCGTCCCGGCGCCCGGCGTGGAAGTAGGACTTCGCCAGGTTGTGCATCGCCCCGAGCGTCGCTGGGTACTCCGGGCCCTTGGTCGCGAAATAATGGTCCCTTGCCTTTTCCTGCAAGGGGATGGCCTGCCGAGCGAGCCCGAGGGCGGAGTAGGTACTTCCGAGGGTGGCCCGCAGCTGGGCGCGGCGCTCAGGCTGGTCGGTGAGGTCGGTTTCGAGTTTCTCGGCGGCCTTGTCGAGGGTCTCGGCCACCGTGATCGTGCGCCCGTCCCGCGTCGGGTCCGGGCTCTGGAAGACCTCGCTCATGTAGGTCGAGATCGCCTCGGCGTCCTCGCGGGCGGCTTCGGATTCCATCAGGCGCTCGCCGGCGAGCTTTTCGGCGGCGGTGGCCCGCACCGCCTGCCAGGTGGTGGCGGCGATGCCCGCCAGCAGCAAGATCACCATGGCCGCCGCGACCCCGAACGCGCCCCTGTGGCGCCGCGCGAATTTCCTGAACTTGTAGCCCGCGCTCGGCGGCGTGGCGGTCACCGGCTCGTCGGCGAGGAAGCGCACGATGTCCTGCGCGAAGGCGTTTGCTGTCTCGTAGCGCCGCGTCCGGTCCTTGTCGATCGCCTTCATCACGATCCAGTCGAGGTCGGAGGCGACGAGGCGCGAGAGCTTTGCCGGGTCGACTTTGCGGAGCCTGGCCAGCGCGGCGCGCTCCTCGCCGGCGACGGTGCTCAGGCGGATCGAGGGCTTCGGCGGCTCCTCCTCGCGGATGATGCGGCGCATCTCCTCGTAGCCGGCGGACATCAGCGTCCTGGCGTCGAAGGGCGGGCGGCCGACCAGCAGTTCGTAGAGCAGGATGCCCAGCGCGTAGATGTCGCTGCGGGTGTCGATGTCCATCCCGCTCAAGCTCGCCTGCTCAGGACTCATGTAAACGGGCGTGCCGATGAACTGCTCGAAGCGGGTGAACAGCGTCTGGTCGATGAGCTTGCCCTGGGTCGCCTTGGCGATGCCGAAGTCGATCACCTTCACGACGGCCTTGTCGCCCTGGACGGTGACCATGACGTTGTTCGGCTTGATGTCGCGGTGGATGATGCCCTTCTGGTGGGCGTGGTTGATGGCCGCGCAGACGTCGCCGAAGAGGGCGAGGCGCTCGGTGGTGCCGAGGCCCTTCTCATCGCAGAACTGCGTGATCGGGATCCCCTTGACCAGTTCCATCGCGAACCACGGTCGCCCGGTCGGGGTCGCCCCGGCGTCGAGGACCTGGGCGATGTTCGGATGGTCCATCATCGCCACCGCCTGGCGCTCGGCCTCGAAGCGGGCGAGCACCTGCTTGGTGTCCATGCCCATCTTGATGACCTTGAGGGCGACCATGCGGGAGATCGGTTCCTTCTGCTCGGCCATCCACACCGTGCCGAAGCCGCCCTCGCCGATCTGCTGGCGCAGGGTGTAGGGCCCGATGACATCGCCCTCGTGCTCGGTGAGGCCGGATCGGGGTTCGTCCGCGCCATCGGTGACGAGGGTGTCGGCGAAGAAGGAATCGGCGCGCTCGGCGTCGGCGAGGAGGCGCTCGACCTCGTGGCGGAGTTCGGGCTTGCCGGCGCAGGCCGCGTCGAGGAATCCGGGGCGTTCGCCGGGATCCTGTTCGCGGGCCTGGGTGAAGAGGTCTTGGGCTTGGGTTTCCATCCGATGCTTCCATGCGTATTCCGTCGGGAAAAACGGACATTGGGAAGGAAAAAGATCGGAAAGAGTTCACGGAAGGGGCCGGGGCCGTGATTCCGGGGAGGGGGATTCCGCAGGTTTGTGTTCCGGAGCGAGGGCGCGCAATCCCTGCCGCACGGATCATCGACGCGATGGTGCGGATTCAATGCCGATTCGGTGCCGAGGAAATTCTCGAGATCGAGGGCGACGGGGACGCCGGCGAGGGATTGAAGCCTTGCGGGATTCGGTGAACTGCGGCCAATGGCCCGTGATTGCGAGGGAAATGCTCACGATGCGGATTCGGGCGCGATCGGTGCGGTCAGCTTTTGCGGGAGATCGAGAAGCCGAAAGGGAAAGAATTACCGAAAGAACGGGACGCTACCGGGACCTTCTCAAAATCCCAGAACGAAAGCGGCGACCGATGCCGGACTCTCCGAGCACCAAGGCAAGCAAACAATCCGTGGGGCCGCCGTCGAAGAAGGAGGGCGTTAAAAAACGCAAGTTGTTCGCGTTAATCTCCGGGCGTGCACTGGCTGATTCCGCATCCTTCACCCTAGCATCGGCACAACCGGGGAAAAGTTGGTGCAGATTCAGTGCAGAAAAAGGAGGGAAAAGAGGGGTGTTTCGGGGTATTAAGGAGTATTTGCCCGGTTTCCATTCTTTCCGCGTTTTCCTCGTTTTATGCTATAAATCAACGAGTTAGAAAAGAGCCGAAGGACGGATTTGAACCGTCGACCCACGCATTACGAATGCGTTGCTCTACCCCTGAGCTACTCCGGCAGCGGCGTCGCGAGGACCCGATAGCAAAGGGTATCCGGGAAACTGGCGGCGTCAAGGGCGACTGCTTCGTGTCGCCGGTCAACCGTCAACGGAGGCGGGGGACTGGGAAAAGGCTTCACTCCCGCCTTCACCGTTTGCTGTTGCCCCTCGACCGGCGCTATTTCTGCTTCTGTTCGAAGAGCCACTCGTGCACTTTGACGTCGGGGTAGACGGAATCCCAGGCATTGTGGCCGACGCCGGGGAGTTCGGTGTATTTGATGTTGGCGTGGGCACGCTCGAGGGCTTCGACCATGGAGCGGGATTGTTCGACGGGGACGGTGGGGTCGGCGTCGCCGTGGAAATTCCAGATGGCGACCTTTTTCATGGCGCGGGCGTTTCCGGGATTGCCACCGCCGCAGACCGGGATGGCGGCGGCGAAGAGGTCGGCATCGCGCCCGAGGGCGGCCCAGGTGCCATAGCCGCCCATGCTGAGGCCGGTGATGTAGATGCGTTTCTTGTCAATGGGGAGCGAGTCCATGGCCTCGTCGATGAGCTTGAAGAGATCGTCCTGGATGCCGCCATTCCAGCCCTTGCTGTCATCCGGGCATTGAGGGGCGAGGATGAAGCAGGGGCGCTCCGCGTAGTTCTCGGGTTTGGCGAACGACTTCGGGCCGCTCCCGAGTTGCTTTTCGTTGTCGGTGCCACCGGAGCCCTTGCCGTGAAGGAAAATGACGAGCGGATAGGTCTCGGCACCGTTGAGATCCGCACCGCCGTAGAAGCGGAATTGGAGACTGCCGAATTCCATTTTCTCCCAGTCGCCGGTGACCTTGCCCGCGAATTTGGCCTTGGCTTCGACGGGTATTTTTTCCCCGCTCGGAAGGCCGGGAGCGGCTGCCTGTTCGGCGACGAACGACTGGTCGGCCTCGCTAAGGGTAGCGAGTTTCAGGGTAAAGGTCTTGCGGTCGGAGGCGCGTCGGAGGGTGACCTGTTCGCCGCTGACACTGAGGAAATCCGCTTCGAGCGTGCGACCGTCCGCGGACGTCCAGGTGCGGGCGGAGAGGGTCACGCAGCCTAGGGAAAGCGAGAGGGCGGCGAGAAAGAGCGGCGTTTTCATGGGAAAAGAATGTTCCAAAGCAGTAACATTGTCGATGGGGAATTGGGGGGCGCCGGGCTTTTCAAAGTGTCGAGACTTGGACCTCAGCGCTTGTAATAGGCGACGATCCCGGCCGTGATTTCCTCGGCGAGGATGTTGCGGAGCCAGGGGGAATTGCAACGCTCGCGTTCCCAGGCGTTGCTGATGAATCCGCATTCGACGAGGACGGCCACGCCGGTCGTCTTGTGGAGGACGGCGAGATTGGTCTTCCGTTTGATGCCACGGTTGCGGGTGAGAATGCGTTTGCCGAGCCGGGTCTGGATGATCGAGGCGAGCGTCTTGCCCCGGGCGCTCATGTAGTAGGTTTCGGTGCCGCGGATCGAGGTGTCGCGCGAGGCGTTGAAGTGGATGCTGACAAAGATGGCGTCCTTGTGCTTGTTGGAGAAGGCGATCCGTTCATCGAGTGTCACGGTGGTATCCTCGGTCCGAGTCATCGCGGTCGGGATGTTCTTCTGGCGGAGCATGGCTTCCACGCGTTTCGCGATGTCGAGCGCAAGGCGCTTTTCCTCGACCCCGCCCCAGCGGGTGCCGTTGTCAGCGCCGCCGTGTCCGGCATCGATGACGACGGTTCGTTTCGCGCAGGCGGTGTCGGCCGGCGAAGCGATCAGGAGAGCGAACGCGAGGACGGCCTTGGCCGCGGAAATGGTGGATTTGGGATAGACTAGCCCTTGAATCATCGCTGGGGGGCGGAAGTTGGAGGCGTCGTCATGGCCCGGCGAGGAATCGGCAATAGGGCGCTCACTCGCTTGCTTGGTCTGACGGTGGGATCGTGGGAGGTTTCCTCCATAAGCATCCGAGGTTAGGGGCGTTCGCCGGTGGGATCAAGCCTTCGGAGCGAGGAACCGGGAAATCCCCCTATAGCCACGCGTCCGGTAGCGTCCGAAATAGATGGGAGGGTGTGTCGGGAACTGTTGACGGGTGAGGAAACGATTTCGTAGGTTCGCGGTTGTGCGAAGAAAAATCCCTCTTATTTCCCTCGTGCCGGTTTCGCTCGCCCTGCTTGCCCTCCCGGTTTCCGCCGCTCCTCTTATCACGGAGTTTCTGACCAACAATAACTCGGGGATCCTCGATGAGGACAACACCCTGCAGGACTGGATCGAAATCCACAATCCGGACGGCGCGGAAGCGGACCTCGGGGGGTATCATCTGACCGACAACGCGGCCCTGACCACGAAGTGGACCTTCCCCGCCGACTTTCTCATTCCGCCGGGTGGCTACGCGGTCATTTTCGCGAGTGGCAAGAACCGGGTCGTGGTCGGGTCGCCCCTGCACACGAATTTCGGCCTCGCGAGCAGTGGGGAATATCTGGGACTTTTTGCGCCGGGCGGGGCCGGGCCGGCCTTGTCGGAATTCGCGCCCACGTTTCCACCGCAGTCGCCGGATGTTTCCTTCGGGCTGATTTCTCCGGTGCCGGGCGCGGCGGTCGCTTAT
>JAHEDC010000463.1 GCA_024641425.1 Verrucomicrobiales bacterium
TACGATGTGCCGTTGCGGGAAGCCCTCGATCCAGAGGATCTCCAACCCACGCGCGATAGGTTCCTCATCGGCCCCGGCGACCTTCTTGAAATCGATATCGTGGAGGTTCCCTACACCAAGGCGGTCACCACCGTGCTCCCGGATGGCACCGTCTACTACGACACCGCGGGGCCAGTCCTCGCCGCGGGCAAGTCGATCGAACAACTTGAAAGGGATCTCGCCGACGCCTTGGAAGCACAGTATTCGTTCCCTGTCGTAAACATCAATCTGAAGCAGGTAAAGAGTCGCAACTTCACCATCCTCGGACAGGTGAAAAGACAAGGAACCTATGAAATGAGCCAGCCGACGACCGTCCTCGATGCCGTATCGCAAGCCGGTGGCACCTTCACGGCCTTCAGCAATGGCAAAACACAGGAACTCGCCGATCTCGGCCGCTCCATTCTCGTCCGCTCGAATCGTATCGTCCCGATCGATTTCGAAGCCCTGATTCAGAAAGGAGACATGTCGCAGAACGCCTATCTGCAACCCGGCGACTATCTTTATCTTCCGGCCTCCGGAACCGAGCGGGTGTTTGTCCTGGGTGCGGTACGTTTCCCGGCATCCGTTGGCTGGTCGAGTAAGCTCACGCTCGCTTCCGCCCTTGCGACCGCCCGCGGACCGGCTCCGAACGCCTACGTTTCGGGAGCCCTGTTGATCCGAGGTTCTGTGTCCCGTCCAAGAGTCGCTCGCGTCGATCTTGCGGAAGTGATCAAGGGTCATGAACCCAATTTCCGCCTCCAGCCCGGCGACATTCTCTGGGTGCCCAAGGCCCCCTGGCAGAAACTCCAGGAATACGCACTTGTTGCCGTCAACGCGGCCGTTACTACCGTCGCCGTCCGCGAAACCGCACGCTTGTTCGGAGAAGACGCCAACAGTGCGACTTCCACCGCGGGTGCCACAAGCACGAATACGCAGTCCCCATCGACGACACCCGAACTCACGATCTCGACAGGCCCCGGGACCGTGGTGTCAACAGCTACCGTTTCGCCTTCCACGACGACGCCGGAAGCCGAAGTCACGGGAGGCACGGAACCCCTCCTCAGCAACGCCCTGCTCTCGAGCGCCTTCGGAAGCTGACACTCCGCACAGCGGTTGCCTCAGAATCAAGCAGCCGCCGAACACCGATCACCTTCGAAAATTATGGACGGCGAGAGGGAACCCGAAGCCGTGGGCCTCAAATAACCGCCGCGCTTCTAGCGCGATTGCGGGAAATTCCCGTAACGCGCGCTTCCTTCCCACGGTTCCTGCTGGTTCCACGGAATATCGGAGGGTCGCTTAGGATCGGCCTCGGCACAGGAATGAAGGAGAAGCGAAGCCGCCAAGGCGGCGAAAAGTAATCGGGCTATTTTCATCATGGGAGTCCGCAATTTCGTCTTGAAATCAATGAAAGGAAAACCAGGACTATTCGGAATAACGGGGAAACCTCTCCGTTCTTCTAGTCCTGCAGATTCTGGAAGATAACCTGGTCACCCGGCAGCACCGTCGCACCGGCGGAGAGCGTGGAGCGGTCAATGTTGGCGACGGTCAAGCGGCCCTCGATCTTAACGATCTTCAGGCGGCACACGACCTGCCCGCCGCGGGTCGCAAGAAGCCGCGAATTGTTCGAGACTCCGGAATCCTTACCCGCGTTGATAACCACGAAACCCCACTCATCGTTCACCGCCGTGACAAGGGGCTGGCTCGCGTTCCTCGCAACACCCTTGACCCGATTCGTCTGCTTTTCCTGAAGACGCGTGATCACGCCTGAATTCGTCTCGATCTTCTTCGCGACGATCGCCGTCTCGGCCCGGAGAGCATCCTCCTCGGACTTCAACTCGCGTTGCTGGGTCTCCATCTCCGCGATCTTGCCGGGGAGGGCATCGAAATCGATGCCCGGAAATTTCTTGTTGAATTCGTCCATTCCCTTTTGCGCCTCAGCAATCTCCATATCGAGGGGCTCTTCCTTGGCCTTCTCGATCTCAAGCTCCTTCATCACGGTGCGAAGGGTGCTGGAAGTCAGTTCTTCCTTGGAATTCGCCAACTGCAATCCGGTCGCATTTGTCTTGATCTCTTCATCGACTTTTACGAACTGCTGCTCGTAATTCTTGTCGTAGTCGTCCTTGATCTTTTTGATCTCTTTGTTGATCGAGTCCTTGTCCGTCCGGGTTGTCACGAAAGCCGAACGGTTCACTACCGCGAGTCCACCGGCCCCCAGCAGGGTCAGGAGGCTGAGAATGAGGATTACCTTGGTCATGGAATATGGGATGGGGTCGAGAGGTTGGGAGAAAAGTATGGAAAGTCAGCAAAAGGTCGGTCAATTCAATCCGAAGGGATCTGCCGCATCGTCCGCTTCGGGTGCCTCGGCCTCCATTTCGGCATCAGCGGCTGGATCCAACGCGTCTGGCGCGAGACCGCCGAAGGGGTCGCCATCGTCCGCCGCAGGAGCGGCGGTATCGGATCCCATCTCCTTGGTCGGAGACACCGGTGGCGCGGACTCGGGGGTGGGATTCGGCGCGCCCACCACATCCTTGTCGGTCGGTTTGCTTTCCTCATTCACGACAACGGTATCACCCGGCTGGATCGTCTCCCCTCCAGCGACCGACTCGATGTTGCACACGGTACGGGAGGGCTCAATGACCGCGACACTGAGTTCACCAATTTTGCTTCCGCCCCGGAACACATCAAGTTTGGCCCGGCTGACCACTCCGCGACCCACCCCGGCATCGATAATCGCGAACTGAAATTCGGGCGAAACCATGACCACATTCGCATTCAGCGACTTCATCTTCCCCGTCTTCTGCCACAGTTCGAGGTTCTGGTAGTCTTGAATTTTTTCTCCGGTTCTCTGAAGCGAGGCGATGTCGGCGGCCTTCTTCTGTTTCATCGAAGCGATGCTCTCGGTGAGGCTGGCGATCGAATCCGTCAGCGCCTCGACTTTGGCGAACGTCTCTTCGAATCCGCCGAATTCCGCGATCTTCTGCTTCTTGTCATCGAGTTCCGCTTGCTTTTCCTCAATCTGAGCCTTGACCGTTGAGAGCTCCGACTTCGTGCTCTCCAGTTCCTTCTCGGTCATATCCAACTTTGCCTCCGCGCTCTCGCGGTCCGCTATCAGTCCGTCCCGCGTCGTCTCACGAGCCTTCATGGCCTCACCGGCCTTTCGATACCAAGCCTGCGTATCTTCCTGGTACCCTTTTGCCCGGCTAAGAAGTTCTTTTTCCTGCTTGAGGGCGTCCCGGTTAAGATAGGCGACGTAGCCGGCTCCTCCTACGATGAGGATGGCAATGACGTTCAGGATTTTCCACATAGACGTTGGGGAGGTGTGAGGTTCGGGATAGTGAAGAAGGGAAGGGTTGCGAGGCGAGTGAGCGCCAATATTCCACCTTTTTATTCCCGCTGCCTCCGCAACACAACCACAAAATTCCAATTCTCCTTCCGAATTTTTTCCCGGTCGCCTTCGCCCGCATCCCGAACGGGACGCGCGAAGGTGAGGGAACCCCCGGTCAGCGACGATCACGCCGAGTGGAACCGACTCCCAATTAAGCGTTTGCATCCTCACCACCCGGGGCGCATAATGCGCGCGCTGTCCAGGGGCTATGGAATACCGGCTTGCGAATCCCGCCAGGTCCTGACGGAAGCAACGGCAGCACGTCCGCTATTGCCGTAGTTCTCTGGCAGCACCCCGTTCCTTGTTCCGGCAGACATGGCCTACGGAGCCTCAAGGTCCGGAACCTCCCAGGGGGACGGGTTCAGCGCCGCCGCCGCCGCCCCCCGTCCGGCAGCAAGCCATTTCGCGGGGTCCTTCCGATTCAGCGGTCTTTCAAAATAGCCCCCGCCCGATGCCGCTGAATCCCCGCGACGGACCTCGAAATGCAAGTGCGCCGGGTAAGCGCCCCCCGCCGTCCCCACCCAGCCGACCACTTCCCCCCTTCGCACATCCATGCCTACCGCCACGTTCAAACGGTCCAAATGCGCGTAGACGGTTTCGTTGAACGCACGGCCTTCGTCTCCTTCGCCCGGCATCGCGTGCACGACAATCGCCATGTTTCCCCAGCCACTTCCGCCATCACCGGCAAAAACAACGCGCCCGGCTCCGGCCACGAAGGCCGGATCGCCCAGATCCGAGTCCCCTCCCCCGATCCCGTTCAGATCGACCCCGAGATGGCGGCTCGCGCGCACCCTGTTCCACGCTTGGAATGGCTGCGCGTCATAGGTCAACGCCCCATGCTCGCTCCCCATCGGCACGTCGAGTCGTGGCGCGGCAGGAGTTCGCGCGGCGTCGAGAGGCCGAAGAAGGGCAAAGGCGAGGTCGCGCGGCGGCAGCGATCCGTCCTTCAGGAAGGCCGGCTTCAATTCCGGATTGTTGCGCATCATTCCGATTTCCGCGCCGGTCGTCCCCTTCCGGATAATGAAAAGCACGAGGCCCACCCCGACGGCGGAGACCAGCACAAGGGTGACGAAGTTGCGGACATTCGAGCGTTTCATGAGCAGCACTTCGGGGATATTCGGAGCGAAGGGAAGCCATTGACGGGCAATCGGGCGCGGTGCTAAGATGAAGCCCCGCCCCTGCGCTTGTTCCCACGCCCTTCATGAAACCCGAAGTCCGAGAAAAAGTCGAAGCCTTTCTCAAGGAGAAGGGTCTTCGTGTCACGCGCCCGCGCGAAATGATTATCGAGACCATTTTCGAGAGCGAGGACCATTTTTCGGCGGAGGAACTCCAGGACAAAGTGCGCGCCGTCGATGCCGGGGCTTCCCGAGCGACGGTCTATCGCACCCTCTCGATCCTTGTTGAGAGCGGGCTCCTCCGCGAGATCGACCTCGGACTTGGCGTCACCTACTACGACCCGAATTTCATCGATCACCCGAACCACAATCACCTGATCTGCGTCGATTGCCATCGGGTCGTCGAGTTCGAGGACGCGCACATGGCCGTGTTGGAGGACTGCATCACCCGCCGCCTCGGCTTCTCCACCGCGAGCACCAGCATCCGTATCGAGGCGAATTGCGAGGAATTGAAACAGAAGGGCGTCTGCCGCAAGGGGCATCGTTGATTCGATGATTGGTTGATTCGTTGATTGGATAATTCGGAATCGATACCGCGAGCGCGGCAGCCCGCCCCTCCCCCGAATTAACAAACACACCAATCACCGAATCTCCCATTTCCTAATCAACCAATCCCCTTGCGTTCCTGCGCAT
>JAHEDC010000050.1 GCA_024641425.1 Verrucomicrobiales bacterium
CGGGTGCGGGCATTGGTCGAAGTGCGTTGCCCGCGAACCGGTAGACCCTTGCGGTGCCGGATTCCCCGGTAGCAGTTGATGGTCTGGAGCCGCTTCAGGTTCGCGCCCAGCTCGCGGCGGAGATCGCCCTCGATGATGATGTTATTGGCATTCACCACGGTAACGATCTGGCTGATCTGCTCGTCGGAGAGTTCGCCGGTGCGGACATTGGGATCGATGCCCGCCTGGGCAAGGATCTTGCGGGCGGTGTTCGGCCCGATGCCGTAAATGTAGGGAAGCGACGCCTCGATGCGCTTCTCGTTGGGGATCTCGATTCCGAGTAATCTGGCCATAGGGTTGAGAAATGGAATGGGTGGGACGCGAGAGCGGCGGGTCAGCCCTGGCGCTGCTTGTGGCGGGGGTTCTTGCAGATAATGCGAACAACGCCGGCGCGCCGGATCACGCGGCAGCCTTCGCAGAGTCTTTTCACGGATGGTCTAACTTTCATGGGAAAAACAAGGAGTCTCGGTTTACGAGGGAATCGATCCGGAAGCACGCCAATACCTTGATAATCCAAGGGTTTACCGGGGAAATCCAGGCCGCTTCGGAAACGGGGACGGAACTTTTAGCATAAGCTCTTGCGAAAACAAGCGTCGAATGAGCGATTCGGGCAGATTTTTTTCAAAATACCCACGAGGCTACGCTCGGACGCGTGAATCGGGAGCGGCGAGGTCTCCCGCGGTCATCGTGCGCTCCCTCCAGGTAAGGATTTCAGGTTCGTCATCGGTGACGAGGACGGTATGCTCGAAATGGGCCGAGGCCTTGCGGTCGGCGGTAATGACGGTCCAGTCGTCGCCGAGGATTTTAACCGATGCGGTTCCAAGATTCACCATGGGTTCGATGGCGAGGATCATACCCGCCTTGAGTCGGGGTTTGGTGCCCTTGCGACCGAAATTGGGAACCTGGGGCTCTTCATGGAGTTTCCGCCCGACTCCATGGCCGACGAACTGCCGCACCACGGAGTATCCGAACGGAACGACGGTGGCCTCCACGGAATGGGAGAGGTCCCCGAGCATGATGCCATCCCTTGCGTGGTCGATCGCGACGTGCAGCGACTCCTCGGTTGCCCAGAGCAGGTGGTGCACCTCCGGACGGATCTCACCGACGGGAATCGTCACCGCGTTGTCCCCCACCCATCCATCCTTCACGATTCCGATATCGATCTTGATGATGTCCCCGTAGGCGATGGGGCGCGGGCCACCGATTCCGTGCACCACTTCCTCGTTGACCGATATGCAGATGTGCCCGGGAAACCCGCGATACCCCAGAAAGGCACTCTTGCAGCCTGTTTCGCGCATCAGGTCGGCCGCGTAGGCATCAATCTCACCCGTGGTCACGCCGGGGCGAATCTCTTTCGCGGTCTTGAGGAGGATATCGCGAGCGAGGCCACCGGCGGCGCGCATGAAGTCGAGCTGTTTTCCTTTGCGGATGGGAATCACGGAATCGAGGGGGAGAAAGGGTGGATTTCAGGTGGCAGGCGAAACGCCCGAGGAAGGAAGTCCCAGCGCGGCGACGATGTCACGGAATACCTTAGCAGGACTTCCCTGCCCGTCGATGGCGATGAGACTCTTCTGTTCCTCGTAATACTGGATGAGGCGGGCGGTCTTTTCCTCGTATTCGCGGAAGCGCAGGGAAAAGGTCGCCGCGTTGTCGTCGCCACGGCGGCGGACGGCACCCCCGCACGCCGGGCAGGGCTCCCCCTCGGCCGGTGCGTGGGAACGCCCCTGCTGGTAGACCCGCCCGCAATCGACACATTGGAGTCGCCCGAGGATGCGCTGTTCGAGAACACTGCGCGGAACCTCCAGGTTCACGGCCGCATCGAGTTTGTCGCCTCGGTCTTGAAGCATTCGGTCGAAGTCGCGGGCCTGGGGAACGGTGCGGGGAAATCCGTCGAGAATAAAGCCGCCGGAACCGGATTCCACGAGCCAGGCGGAGACAATCCGGAGAGTCTCGGGGTCAGGAAGTAACTGGCCCTCCGCGAGGTAGCCTTTCGCCCTCTTCCCAAGCGCTGTCTCGCGGGCGATCTCCCGTCGTATGATGACACCGGTGGAAACTGCCGGAAGTCCGAGGGCCTCCGAAAGGAGCGTCGCCTGGGTCCCCTTGCCGGAAGCCGGTGGCCCAAGGAGGACAAGGTTCAGCTTGGCGACCACCGCGTTTCCGCTCTTATTTGCCCCGGTTGGCGACGTAATAGGCCATGCCGACGATCATGATAATGCCGAGAATGGCATAAAGGAGGAGCATCGTGTTCTTGCTTGCAACCTTCCCACCACCGGCAGTGCGGCGCTCGAAGCGACCGCGGATCTTTCCCTTGCGCAAGAATCCGTCATAGTGGCGCTGGAGAAGGTGGGTTTCCGCCTGCCGCATCACGTCGAGCAGAACGCCAACGAGAATAAGGATGCTCGTGCCTCCGAAGAACTGGGCGACGTTGTAGCTGACGCTGAGCGTCGTTGCCACGAGGGTGGGCAGAATCGCGACAACGGTGAGGAAGATCGCCCCCGCGAACGTAAGGCGGCTCATCGTGAAGTCGAGGAAGTCGGCCGTGGGCTTTCCGGGGCGCACACCGGGAATATAGCCGCCGTTTTTCTTGAGGTCCTCGGCAATCTGGTTCGGCTGGAACATGGTCGCGACCCAGAAATAGCTGAAGAAGAAGATCAGGAGCGCCGAGAGGACGTAATGCCACGTGCCGACCCCGAGCGAGGTCGCAAGTCGCCCCGCCCATTCCGCCTTGGGGAATGCGAAGGTGAGAAGCTGGGCCGGGAACAGAAGAATCGCCTGCGCGAAAATGATGGGCATGACGCCGGCGTAGTTCACCTTCAAGGGCAGATAAGTCGTCTGGCCGCCCATGACCTTTCTTCCAATCACCCGCTTCGCATAGGAGATCGGAATCCGGCGTTGCGCCTGGGTGAGTGCAATGATGGCCGCGATGACAAGGAAGAGGAAGGCGATAAGCATGACCAGAATGATCGGGCTCATGGTACTTTCCTTCTCGGACGTCCCGATGAAGGTTTCCCAAGCCTGGACGAGGGCGCCCGGCAGATCGGAGACGATGTTCACACTGATGATGATGGAGATGCCATTACCGATGCCACGCTCGGTGATCTGCTCGCCAAGCCACATGAGCAGCATCGTTCCGGCCGTGATGACGACGACGGTCAGGAAGACGAATCCCGTGCCATAGTTTGGCACCAGTTCCCTGCCCGTCGATTCAATGGCCGAGGCCAGGTTCTGGAGAATGATGTTCCCGCTCGGATCCTCCAGTGATTTGGCCAGCATGAAGGCCTGCACCACACAAAGGATGATTGTCCCGTAGCGCGTGTACATGTTGATCTTCTGGCGGCCACCGTCCTCGCGGGCCAGTTTGCTGAGCCGCGGAACCACGGCAGTAAGCAACTGCATCATGATCGAGGCGCTGATGTAGGGCATGATCCCCAGCGCGAAAATGGCGCAATTCTTGAGGGCGCCCCCACTAAAGACGTTGACGAGGGTTCCGATCGGATTGGCGCTGCCACTGGTCGCATTCTTGACCGATTCCTGGAGGACGGCGGCATCGACTCCCGGAAGGGTAATGGCGGTTCCGATCCGGACGATGACGATCATCGCCAAGGTGAAAAGGATCCTCGCCCGGAGTTCCGGGATCTTCAGGGTGTTTGCGAATGCGGAAATCATGGGATGTCAGTTGTCAACGCTCGGTGGATCACCCGATCTTCTGAATCAGGCGGCTCGTCTCGGTCAGCGCTTCGGAGGGAGCGGGATCAATTAGGGGATTGGGTGCGGGCTCTTGATGGGCGCCATGCTCGATGCGGCAAAAGGGATTACCGGTGGCACGGAGAAGGGCCTCAGGACTCCTCCGAGGCGGCGGTAATGCTTCCGCCCGCCTTTTCGATCTTCTCGCGGGCAGTGGCACTCACTTTGGCCCCTTCCACGGTGAGCTTCTTCGAGAGCGCCCCATTGCCGAGGATTTTCACACCATCGTAGCGACCGTTCACAACGCCGATCTCGCGGAGGGCCGCCTCGTTGACGATAGCCCCATCGTCGAATCGCTCTTCGAGAGTGGAAACATTCACCACCGCATAGACCGTGCGGAACTGGGCGTTGTTGAAGCCTTTCTTGGGGAGGCGCCGGAAGATGGGCATCTGCCCGCCTTCAAAGCCCTCTCGGGTCCCGCCGCCGGAACGGGCCTTCTGCCCCTTGTGGCCTTTGCCGCTCGTCTTTCCACGGCCGGAACTCTCGCCACAGCCGACACGCTTCTTGCGGTGCTTGGCACCTTTGTTCGGTTTCAGGGTATTCAGTCGCATGGCAGTGGTATCTTGGATGTCGTTAATGGAAAATAGGGGAGGTAATCGGAGGGGAAAATCCCCGGAAGGACACAAAACTAGAGGGCGACCTTGTCGCGGCTCTTTTTACCGCGCAGCTTGTAGATTTGCTCGCGGGTGCGGAGTTCACTCAGGGCCTGCAGCGTCGCCTTGACGACGTTGAAGTGGTTGTTCGAGCCAAGAGACTTGGCAAGGATGTCCTTGATCCCAGCGGCCTCGACCACCGCACGCACGCCCCCGCCGGCGATAATGCCGGTTCCAGGAGACGCGGGGCGAAGAAGAACTTTGCCGCCACCGAACTCACCCAGCACCTCATGGGGAATCGTATGCCCGGTGATCGAAACAGGCTTCATCGAACGCTTGGCTGACTCGCTTGCCTTGCTGATGCATTCGGAAACTTCCTTCGCCTTACCGAAACCGAAACCGACGTTGCCGTTCTGGTCACCGGCCACCACGAGGGCACTGAAGCTGAAGCGGCGTCCACCCTTGACCACCTTGGCACATCGGTTGATAGCCACGACGCGCTCCACGACTCCGGAACCATCGTCGCCCCCACGGGGGCCGTTGCCCTGGTGCGGCCTGTAATTGGTGCTGCGGATCGTGTCCTCAGCAGCCTTCGGTGCCTCTGTCGCATCGGGAACGACACTCTCCTCGGAGATCGTCTCCTCGGCAATGGTCTCTTCGGGGATGCTAGTGGCTTCGACGGAAGGCGCGGGAATAGCCTCGGCGGTCACTTCCACCTCGGCTTCGTTGTTCTTATCTTCGGTGCTCATGAAAAAATCGCTGCGCTTAGAATTCAAGTCCAGCCTCCCGCGCGGCATCGGCGAGAGCTTTGACTTTGGTGTGGTAGAGAAAACCGCCCCGATCGAAGACAACCCTGCGGATGCTGGCGGCAGTGGCACGCTCGGCGATCAGTTTGCCAACTTTGGCGGCGATCGCCGCGTTGGCACCCGTCTCAAGCTTGCCGGCCTTGTCCTTCGTGGAGGCGGACACGAGAGTCTTGCCCGAAGCATCGTCGATAAGCTGGGCGTAGATGTTTTTGTTTGAGAAATGGACGGCGAAACGGGGACGCTCCGCCGTGCCGCTGATTTTCTTGCGGATGCGGTTGTGGATGCGTCGGCGGACGGCCTTTCGGTTCAGGGTAGCCATAGAACGGGTGACGTTGCGGATTCGGGGTGGGATGGAAGGGGCGGACTGCGGGGACGACCTTGTTACTTGACACTCTTGCCGGCCTTGCGGCGGATTTGTTCGTCGGGGTAACGAACCCCCTTACCCTTATAGGGCTCAGGCGGATAATAGGCACGGACATCAGCGGCAAACTGGCCGACGAGGTGCTTGTCGATGCCCTCGACTTTGATCTTGGTATTCTCCTCAACGGTCACGGTGAGAGCCTCCGGTATCGGGTGAAGCAGTGGATGGGAGTAGCCGAGACTGAGATCGAGGTCGCTCCCCTTCACGGCGGCACGGAAACCAACGCCGATGATCTGGAGGTTCTTCACAAAGCCGTCGCTGACGCCCTTCACCATATTGGCGATGATGGCGCGGGCCGTGCCATGCAGAGCGCGCACCGTCCGGTGGTCGCTCGGACGGGTCACCGTGATTTCTCCGTCCGCTTGGGTAAGAAGGATCCCGCCGGGAAGCTTCCAGTCAAGCTTCCCCTTCGGGCCTTCGACGGTCACGGTGGCATCGTCGGCCACATGGATCGTGACCTTCGGCGGGATGGGGATGGATTTATTTCCGACTCTGGACATGGTGTTTCTCTTTGTTGAGTGGTTTCCGGACGGGCCGGGCAAAGTGATTGGAATCTACCAGACTTTCGCGATCAGTTCTCCGCCGAGCTTCGCCCGGCGGGCGGCATGGCCGGTCATGAGCCCACGGGACGTTGAGAGGATCGTGATCCCCATTCCGTTGAGCACGCGGGGAATTTCGTCGACAGCGACATAATGGCGCCGCCCGGGTTTGCTAAGGCGCTTGAGATCCGTCAGGGCGGGAACACTCTCGACGTACTTCACCTTGACGACGAGTTGGGGGAACTTGCCGGTGGAGTCGAGTTCGTAGCCCCAGATATAGCCCTCTTCCGTGAGAATGCGCGCAATCTCGGCCTTGATCTTGGAGAACGGGGCTCTGAATTGCTCGTTGCGCGCGCGGCTCGCGTTCTTGAAGCGCGTGAGGAAATCGGATACGGGATCGCTTAATACAGCCATGGTTGTGGGAATCGTCGTTTGTTAGTAATGAGGCATCTGGGCTGCGGATCAGGCCGCGGCATCCTGTTTCTTTTCCCTGCCGCGGAAGGGCATTCCCATGATGGCGAGCAGGTCGCGGGCCTCAGCATCGGTGTTGGCACTGGTCACGATACAGATGTCGAATCCGATCGTGCGCTTCACTTTGTCGAGTTCAATCTCGGGGAAGATCGTATGGTCGCCGATACCGAGCGTGTAGTTCCCACGGCCATCGAAAGCCTTGGCCGAAACCCCGCGGAAGTCACGGATGCGCGGGATGGCCGTCATGATGAGGCGCTGCAGGAATTCATACATCCGCGCCCCGCGGAGAGTTACCTTGGCACCAATGGCCTCCCCCTCGCGGAGCTTGAAGTTCGAAATGCTGGTGCGGGCGATGGTGGGCACGGCCTTCTGGCCGGTGATGCGGGACAACTCCTCGAGAGCGTCCTCGACGGCCTGCTTGCGTTCCGCCTGTGATCCGACGCCACAGTTCACGACGACCTTGAGGATCTTCGGGACCTGGTGCGGGTTCTTGTAACCGAGTTTCTCCGTCAACGCGGGAACGACACGGGTTTTATAATCTGTAAGTAGAGCCGGTTGCATGGCGGTGGCAGTTAGTGGTTACTTGGAAGACTTGGAGGCCTTGCTCTTCCCTTTGGAGGGTTTCTCCTCCTTGGAGACAAGCTTGACGTTGGAGATGTGGAGGGTGCCCTCGCGGCGGACGATACCCCCTTCGGGGCGATCCTGGCTGCGTTTGGCATGCTTCGAGATCATGTGCACGCCCTCAATGATGACGCGACCCTTCTCGGGGAGGACCTGAAGCACGGCTCCGGTGGATCCCTTGTGGTTGCCCGAGATTACCTCGACGGTATCTCCTTTCTTAACGTGCGTCTTGATTCTGGTCATAGGACTTCGGGGGCGAGGGATACGATTTTCATGAAGTTCTTCTCCCGCAATTCACGGGCGACAGGGCCGAAGATACGGGTCCCTCGGGGATTCTTATCCTTGTCGATGATCACGATGGCATTGCGGTCGAAGCGGAGGATTGAGCCATCGCTGCGCCGGATTGGCGAGGCCGTCCGAACCACCACGGCCCGAACGACATCCCCCTTTTTGACGTTCGCGGTCGGGGACGACTCGCGAATGTGGACGGTGACGACATCGCCGACGCCGGCGGAACGGGAACGTTTCCCGAGGACGCCGATCATCTTCGCGACGCGGGCGCCGGTATTGTCGGCGACCTGGACTTTGGATTCCATCTGGATCATGGCAGGAAGGTATCTAAGCTAGAAAGTGGAGAAATAATGGGTTCGACGGTTCGGCGGAGCAGTCTCGGACGGAATCGACGGGCGATGTGGGGCTCGATGATTAGTGTGCGAGCACCTCGATGAGGCGCCAGCGCTTGAGCTTGGAAAGAGGGCGGGTCTCGACCACGCGCACTTTGTCGCCGACACGGGCCTCGCCCTTAGTGTCCTCGGCATAGAGTTTCGTGGTGCGCTTGATGATCTTCCGGAATTTCGGGTGGGGCACACGGCGGACGACGGCGACAACGATGGTTCGATCCATTTTGTCGGAGACGACGACGCCGACGCGCTCCTTGCGCAGGCCGCGTTGCGGGTCAGTGGTGTTCGCTTCTTCGCTCATTGGGATGCGGGACGGAGTGGGTAACTTTGGTTTCTGGCGGCTCTACCGCCTATTTGGCGCTTGCCTTGGATTCGGTGCGGCGCGCCGTGAGGATGGTTTCGATCCGAGCGACAGCGCGCCGGACAATACGCAGACGCGACGGATTCTCAAGCTGTCCGCTCTCTTGTTGGAGCCGAAGGTTGATGGACTCGTGTTTGAGGTCGCGACGCTGGGTGGCGAGTTCCTCGTTGGTCATTTCGCGAAGTTCTTTGATCTTCATCGTGGGAATGGGTTCGGGCGGTGGACGGGAAGGTCGGAACGCTAGTGGGTTTCACGCTTCACGAAGCGGGTGCGAATGCCGAGTTTATTGGCGGCGAGACGCATGGCCTCCCGGGCCTGCGTTTCGGTGACGCCAGCCACCTCGAACATCATGTGACCGGGACGCACAACCGCGACCCAATGGGCGGGAGCTCCCTTTCCTTTGCCCATCCGGGTTTCCGGGGGACGCTGGGTGATCGGTTTGTGCGGGAAAACGCGGATCCAGACCTTTCCCTTCCGCTTGAGGTAGCGGTTGATGGAAATACGGCACGCTTCGATCTGGGTGTTCTTGACCCACTCGCGACCGAGGCTCTGCAGACCGAAGTCCCCGAAGTTCAGGTTCGTCCCGCGCTGCGCGTTGCCTGCACGGCTGCCGCGATGGCTTTTGCGGAACTTCACTCTTCTTGGCATCAATGGCATGGCGGAAAATCAGGTTGGCGTTAAATCTTTTTGAAAGGGAGGGTGCAAATGACGGGGAAGGATCAGGACGGATTGGAGCGATGGTCCGGACGTCCGCCGGGGCGACCACCGCCTCCGGGACGGCCACCGCCCCCCTGGTTCTTGTTGTCCTTCTCGCTTTCTTCCTTCTTGTTGATCCAGCACTTCACTCCGATGATCCCGTAGACCGTGCGGGCTTCGGCAAAACCGTAGTCGATCGGAACGCGGAGGGTCTGAAGCGGGACCTTGCCCTCGCGATACCATTCGGCACGGGCGATGTCGGCACCGCCGAGGCGACCGGCACAGCGGAGACGAATCCCTTCCGCTCCGAAGTCCATTGTCGTCTGAAGCGAACGCTTCATGGCGCGGCGGAAGGAAATCCGTCGCTCCAGCTGCGTGGCCACGCTCTCGGCGACAAGCTGGGCGTCCAGTTCGGGTTGCTTGATTTCAAAGATATCGATCTTGACCTCGCGGCCACCGCACATGGCGGAGATGTCGCTGCTCATGCGCTCGATCTCCGAACCCTTGCGTCCGATGACGAGTCCGGGACGGGCGGTGAAAAGAGTCACCCGCACGCTGTTCCACGCACGCTCAATGATGATCTTGGAGACGGCGGCAAACTGAAGCTTGGACTTCAGGAAGTGGCGCACCTTGAGGTCGCTGTGAAGAAAGTCGGCGTAGTCGCGCTCGGGGGCGTACCATTTCGAGCGCCAGTCCTTCTGGACGGCGAGGCGATAGCCAATCGGATTAACTTTTTGTCCCATAATGCTGCGTGCGGTTGTTTTCGGTCGGGGTGCTCGTCGTTTTCCTTGAACTTACTCGGCGGTCTCAGAAGAAGGCCCATCGGTCTCCTTCTTGGCGGCCGCCTTTTTCTTTGCCGCCTGCTTGCGGGCGGCGGATTTCGCCTTGGCTTCGGCCTTCTTCGCCTCAGCGCGGGCCTGCCGGTCATCGAGAACGATGTCGTCGCTCACGGTAATGCTGATGTGGCTGGTGCGCTTCTTGATCGCGCCGGCGGAACCGCGGGCGCGGGGCTTGAAACGCTTGAACGATGGCCCGTCTGTGGCGGTGGCTTCCTTGACGACGAGCGATTCGACATCCACTTCATGGTTGTTCTCGGCGTTCGCCACCGCAGACTTCAAGGTCTTGCCGATGAGGAAAGCGGCTTTCCGTGGAGTGAAATTCAGGATGTCGAGGGCGTGCGAGACGCGCAATCCCTGAATCTCGCGGGCCACGTCGCGGGCCTTGAGAGGGGATATCCTGGCGAATTTGTAGATGGCTTTAACTTCCATGCCGTTTAGGTCGATTGGTGGGTGGGTCGCTTTCGTTCGTTGATTCGTTCGCGGTGTGATGGCGCGGGCGGTTTAGAATTTGGCCTGAGGGTCGATTCGGACGTCGTCTCCTACCTCGATGGCGTCGTTTCCGGAGGATAGCCGGCTAATCGTCGCGCCGCTGACATGGTCCCGCACATCGACAACGTAGGCGTTGCCGATCGGTCGGTCCTTCCGAAGGACCTCAATGGGCATTCCGATGCCGACGCCGCTCATGGTTCCGAGGTCGATGACGAAAACCCCAAGGTCACGCTTGATGCTAACGATCTTGCCTCCCTGGAAGGCTTGGCGCACCGTCCGCTCAGGTTTTGATTCTCCTTGTCCAAGCACTTCGTCGGCCCCGCGCAGTGCCACTTCGACCGCCATGCGCGCCTCGACATTCGAACTAACCGCAGACTGCATGTAGGCGATCACCGATTCGGAGAGATCCACCAGACGCTCGACGAGGCGTTGCCTTTCCTCCTGAATGAGTCTGACGTCACTAACCGCCTTCATCAGCTTTTCGCTCACTCCCTTGGATCCCTCCTTGATGGCCTCGACACCAAGCGCTTCCATCTGAAGCCTGAGTTCCTCGTAGGCGACACGGTAGCGGTCGGCTTCCTCGTTGGAAGCAGCGACGCTCTTCAGGAGATTCTCGTTGACCGTCCGAAGTTCGCTGAGTTCGATTCCCTGTTGAACCGTCTTGGAGACGGAGGCACTCAAGGCCGCCTTCGCTTCCGCAAGCTCCAACTCACGGTCCTGCGCCCGGGCGACCGAGAGAAGACCACCGCAAAGCACCCCGGCGAGGGCGAAGCCTCGAAGGTTTGCGATGATGCGATGGTGGTGGTTTGTCATTTCAGGAATGGAAGTCCGGGATGGCGTTGGATCGAAAGGGTATAAAATGGAGGCCGGTTACTTCTTGCCGACGCCGCCGTGGTTGATGAACTTCTTGGTTGCCGAGAACTCACCGAGTTTGTGGCCCACCATGTTCTCGGTCACGTAGACGGTCGGAAAGTCCTTGCCGTTATGCACGAGAAAGGTATGTCCGACGAAATCCGGAGTAATCATCGATCGGCGCGCCCACGTCTTGATCGGGCGCTTCTGTCCGGATTCGTTCATCTTGTCGATCTTGATCAGGAGTTTCTGATCGACAAAGGGACCTTTCTTGAGTGATCTGGCCATAGCGTTGCGGTAGGAATATTAAGAAGTGCGGCTTCGGAAAGTAAGAGCGGAGAATTAGCGGCGCTTGCGGCCGTCGTTGCGGCCCTGGACGATGAAACGGGTGCTGGACTTGAACTTTTTGCGGGTCTTCTGACCTTTGGCATGTCCCCAAGGGCTCTTCAGGTGCTGTCGACCCCCACCGGACTTACTCTTACCCTCTCCACCACCATTCGGGTGATCAACGGGGTTCATACACATTCCGCGGACGGTCGGGCGGATGCCGAGCCAGCGCGTGCGACCGGCCTTGCCGGAAACAACGTTCATGTGTTCGACATTTCCGATCTGGCCGACAGTGCAGTAGCAGTCGGTGTTGATCTTCCGGATCTCGCCGGATGGCATTTTGATGAGAGCATACTGGCCCTCGCGGTTCGACAGGATCGCACCCTGACCGGCGCTGCGGGCGACTTGACCTCCCTTGCCGGGCACCAACTCGATGTTGTGGATGGTGGTTCCGAGCGGAATGTTGCCCAGTTTTGTCGCATTTCCCGGCTTCGCCGCAGCCGTGTCAGAGGCCATCACCGTATCACCCGGATTGAGTCCGAGGGGCGCGAGGATATAACTCTTCACGCCGTCCTTGTATTCGAGAAGGGCGATACGCGCCGAGCGATTGGGATCATATTCAATGCCGACCACGCTGGCCTCGATGCCTCGCTTGACGCGCTTGAAATCGATGAGCCGGTACTTTCGCTTGTGGCCACCTCCCATATGGCGGCAGGTAATCCGACCATGGTTGTTGCGTCCCGCTGTCTTCTTCAGAGGGCGCAGCAGGCTTTTCTCCGGTTTTGATTTGGTAATCTCCTCGAAGGACGGCAACTGCTTGTAGCGGTTGGACGGGGTAATGGGATTGAAGGTCTTAAGGGCCATGGTTCGGAAAGTGTTTCGTTTTCGGAAAGAGGGGGCAGGTCCCGCGCGGCGGGCCGCCAAGGTTACACAAGATCGATGCTCTCGCCTTCCTTAAGTTTGACGATCGCCTTTTTCCAGTGGGCGGTGCGACCGAAGTCGGCGCGACGCTCGCGCTTTTTCTTACCTGCGTAGTTGCAGGTGTTCACGGAATCGACCTTCTTGCCGAAGATCCGCTCGATGGCTTCCTTGATCTCCAGTTTGTTGGCGCGGCGGTCGACCTTGAAGACGTAACTGTTGTTCGCCTCGGTCAGGAGCGTCGCCTTCTCGCTGAGGCGGATGGTCTTAATGACTTGGAAGAGATCTTTCATGGCGTTATTTCGCGGTGCGGCTGGCCAGGGTTTCCATCGCGCTCCGCACGATGACGATGGTCGGATAATAAAGGAGATGCTCCACATTGGCCTCGGCCGCCGTCATCAGGAGCGTGTTCTCCACGTTGCGGCCGGAACGATAACTGTCGTCGGTGAAGGACTCGGAGATGATGAGCACCTTGCGGGCATCGGGTGCGAGGGCGTTGACGGCGGCAACGAAGCTCTTGGTCTTGCCGTCGGCGATTTCAAAGGAATCGACACAAAGGACATCGCCGGCCTTGATGCGCTCGCTGAGTGCCTTTCGGAAAGCGAGGCGACGGGTCTTGCGGTTCACATCCTTCGAGTAATCGCGAGGCTTCGGGCCGAAAGCGACCCCGCCGCTGCGCCAGATCGGCGAAGCAACGCGACCGGCGCGGGCACGACCGGTTCCTTTCTGCCTCCAAGGCTTCTTATTGGAGTGCGAGACCTCACCGCGCGTCTTGCAATTGGCGGTGCCCGAACGGCGGTTCGCCCGCATCGCGGTAACCATGTCATGGACGGCCTGCGTCCCGCGACTGTTCTCGACGACCTCGAGGTTCGCCTGCTTTGCGGCTTCTAGGGTTAAAACATTGGTGGCCATAATCTATGCTCTCTGGCTGGTTGAAAAATCAGGTCGGATGACAGGCGAGTTATGCCTTGGCGGGAAGCGGCTTCTTTTTGGATGGACGAATGATAACGTACCCCCCTTTGGCTCCGGGAATCGCGCCGCTGATCAGAAGGACCTTATCTTCCGGGCGGGACTCGACAACTTTGAGGTTCTGGACGGTGATCTTGTCTCCCCCGTCGCGCCCGGGCATTTTCGCGTTCTTCCAGACGCGCCCGGGTGTGGTGCCAGCGGCGATACCTCCGGTCCGACGGTGCATCATCGAGCCGTGGGTGGTGGGAAGTCCGCCGAAGCCATAGCGCTTGTAGACTCCCTGAAAGCCCTTGCCCTTGGAGGTGCCGATGACATCGACCCACTGGCCTTTCTCGAAAAGCTCTGCCCCCAGCGCGTCACCGGGCTTCAGTTCACCGGCTTCGCTCGCGTTTTCAAGGCGAAACTCGCGCACCCGGCGCTTCGGCTCGGCACCGGCCTTCTTGAATCCACCGAGATCCGGTTTGTTCAGGCGCGATTCCTTCTGACTGTCATAGCCAACCTGCAGGGCAGCGTAGCCATCGCTGCTCTCCGAGAGAACCCGCAGTACGGCGTTGTCGCTCACGTCGATGACGGTAACGGGAATCATGGCCCCGTTCTCGTCATAGACACGGGTCATTCCGATTTTTTTTCCTAGTAATCCGATGCTCATGGTCGCGGTCTCCTATCCTTTCAGGGGCGGGCACTTGCCCGGTTGGGGTGGAATTCCTCGGAGAGGGTTAGGGTTAGTGAGGCTAGATCTTGATGGTGATGTCAACGCCGGCGGGGAGATTGAGCTTTTTCAGCTCGTCCACGGTGCGTGCGGTGGGGTCAACGATATCGAGGAGGCGCTTGTGGGTGCGGATCTCGAACTGCTCGGCCGACTTTTTGTTGACGTGGGGCGAGCGGTTGACACTGAATTTCTCGATGCGAGTCGGCAGCGGGATGGGGCCTGCCACTTTCGCGCCGGTGCGCTTGGCGGTTTCCACGATCTCCGATGCCGAACGATCCAGCGCGCGGTGGTCGTAGGCTCTGAGGCGGATGCGTATGCTTTGTTGGTCCATTTTCGGAAGGTTGAATCTTCGGTTTCGGGAGCGGGTGGCGTGAATTGGCCCGTCTGACGGCGGTTCTTGCTGAGATTGGCGTTCTAGTATCCTCCGCCCCTCTGTTCAATGATGGTATCGACGATAGCCTGCGGCACCTGCTCGAAGTGCGAGGGCTGCATCGAATAGTCGGCGCGACCACTGGAAAGGGAGCGCATGGCGGTGGAGTAGCCGAACATTTCCGCGAGCGGGACTTCGGCTTCAATGACGTTGATGTTGGCGCGGGCCCCGATCTGCTTGATGCGGCCACGGCGGCGGTTGAGGTCGCCCATGATGTCGCCCTGGAACTCGTCCGGGGTGCCGCACTCGACGGCCATGATGGGCTCAAGGAGTATACAGCCCGACTTGCGGAAGGCGTCCTTCATCGCGAAGATCGCGGCCATCTTGAAGGCCTGCTCGTTGGAATCGACATCGTGGCTCGATCCGTCGAGGAGGTCGACATGGACATCGACGACCATGTAGCTGGCGATGATGCCGGTGAGCATCGACTCGCGGATGCCCTGGTAGCAGGCATTGATGAATTCCTTCGGAATGGTGCCGCCGATGACCTTGTTCTCGATGGTAAGGCCCTTGCCGCGCTCGTTCGGCTGGATGTGGAGGATAACGTGGCCGTACTGGCCCTTGCCTCCGGATTGCTTGACCAGCTTGCCCTCGCCGTCGGCGGCACGGGTGATCGTCTCGCGGTAGGCGATCATCGGCTTGCCGGCGTTGGTCTCGACCTTGAATTCGCGGAGCATCCGGTCGCGGATGATCTCCAAGTGCAGCTCGCCCATTCCGGAAATGATGGTCTGGCCGGTTTCCTCGTCGGTCTTGACGACAAAGGTCGGGTCTTCCTCGCCGAGGCGCTGGAGGGCGGTGCCCATTTTCTCCTGATCGACCGTTGTTCGTGGCTCGATCGACATCGAGATGACCGGCTCGGGGAAGGACGGCGGCTCGAGGAGCACCGGGGCGCTCTCGTCGCAAAGGGTGTCACCGGTAGTGACGTTTTTGATTCCGACGATGGCGGCGATGTCGCCGGCGTAGCAGGTCTCGATGTCCTTGTGCTGGTCGGCCTGCATCTGGATGAGACGGCTGACCCGGTCGCGCTTGCGGGTGCGCGGATTATAGACGTTGTCGCCCTTGGAGATCGTGCCCGAATAGACGCGGAAGAAGACGAGCTTGCCGACGAACTTGTCGCTCCAGAGCTTGAAAGCGAGGGAAACGAACTTCGCGCTGTCGTCGGTCTTCACCTCGACGAGCTTCGTCTCGTCGTCGACATCGTGGCCGCGGGCCGGCGGAATATCGATCGGGCTCGGGAGGTAATCGATGACCGCGTCGAGCGTACCCTGGACGCCCTTGTTCTTGAAGGCGGAACCGCCGCAGACGGGAATGATCTTGCTCGCGATGGTGGCCCGGCGCAGGGCGGCCTTCACATCGGCGACCGTGATCTCGGCTTCCTCGAGGAATTTCGTCGCGATGACCTCGTCCAAATCGGCCAGCTTCTCGACGAGCGCCTCGTAGGCAGCATCGGCGATCTCTTTCTGCTCGGGCGTCAGGTCGAGAAGATCGTAGGTGGAGCCGAGCACATCGTCGTCCTTGTAGACGACCGCCTTGCGGTTGATGACGTCGATCTGACCCTTGAGCTGGTCTTCGGCTCCGATCGGGATGAGCACCGGGGCGGCATTGGCACCCAGTTTTTCGCCGATTTCCCGCACCACATTGTCGAAGTTGGCTCCGACCCGATCCATCTTGTTGACGAAAACGATCCGAGGGACGCCATATTTGTCGGCCTGGCGCCAGACTGTCTCGGACTGGGGTTGGACGCCGGCGACGCCGCAGAAGACGACAATCGTTCCATCGAGAACCCGGAGGGAACGCTCGACCTCGGCCGTGAAGTCCACGTGGCCGGGAGTGTCGATGATGTTGACCCGGTGCGCGATCCCGGAAAAGCCTTTGTAGACGCCTTCCTCGGGAAGCTGCTTCCAGCTACAGGTGACGGCGGCGGAAGTAATCGTAATTCCCCGCTCCTGCTCCTGCTCCATCCAGTCCGTCGTGGCTTGGCCGTCGTGGACCTCACCGATACGGTGGATCATCCCCGTGTAGAAAAGCACCCGCTCCGTGAATGTCGTCTTCCCGGCGTCGATGTGCGCGCAGACGCCGATGTTACGCGTTCTCTCGAGAGAGAACTCGCGCATCGATGCACTGGATTTCGCGGATGACATGACGGGTGGAAGCGGACGGATTCGGAAGTGGGATGGTGGAGGGAAGAGGCGGCGGCAGCGTGGCCCGCCACGTGAAGTCGGCGGGATAGCGGCCTGGGCCTGGATATGAGGCGTTGGACTACCAGCGGAAGTGCGCGAAGGCGCGGTTTGCCTGGGCCATCTTGTGCACGTCGTCGCGCTTGCGGATCGCGCTGCCGGTATTGCCGGCCGCATCCCGGATCTCATTGGCGAGGGCGACGTGCATCGGAGTGCCGCGGCGGTTGCGGGCGAAATTGACGAGCCAGCGCATGGCGAGCGACTCCTGGCGCTCGGTTGTTACTTCAAGGGGCACCTGGTAAGTGGCTCCTCCCACGCGGCGGGACTTGACCTCGACACGCGGCTTCGCGTTCTCCACGGCGCGGGTCAGGATCTCCAACGGATCGACATTGTCGCTGCCCTGGTTGGCGCGGTCGATCGCGGCGTAGACGATGCGCTCGGCGAGCGACTTCTTGCCGGAAACCATGATCCGGGCAACGAGGCGCGCGACAAGGCCGCTTTCGTAGCGGGAATCCTTGTGATCCGGCTTGACGTGAATTCTTTTCCTGCGTGACATTGGACTCTATTATTTGTGGGTAATATTTTCTTATCGCACAGGGACTTGTCGGGGACCATCCGGCCCGAGACAATGCCCCCGGCCTTAGGTCGCCTTAGGTCGCTTGGCCCCGTATTTGGAGCGCGCCTGCTTCCGTTTGTTGACGCCGAGGGTATCAAGGGCACCCCGAACGATGTGATAGCGGACACCGGGAAGGTCTTTCACCCGGCCGCCACGCACGAGCACAATCGAGTGCTCCTGGAGATTATGCCCCTCTCCGCCGATGTAGGCGATCACCTCGAAACCGTTGGTAAGACGCACCTTGGCCACCTTCCGAAGCGCGGAGTTCGGCTTCTTCGGCGTCCGGGTCATCACCTGCAGACAAACACCTCGACGCTGCGGACACGAGGCGAGTGCGGGCGACTTGGATTTATCCACAGGCTTCTGGCGGCCGTGTCTTACAAGCTGGTTGATGGTGGGCATGATGGTTACGTCAAAAATTTAGGCTGGAGACGCGTCACCCTTTCAGGCGGCGCCCATGACCCCGGGATCGCCTCGGGCGACTTCCGGAATCCGGTCTCGATTTCCTGATCTTTCGTCCACGCCTCACTAAGCGAATGCGACGGTTTCCGGTTCAGGGAGCGCGAAATATAGTCAGTGCCTATCGGGAAGCAAGCCCTATTCTTCAAAAAGTTTCAATCTCCGTGACCGCCTCACTTTCAATAATTTGAAGGTTAACCTTCCCCTTTCGAGACCCCTCCTCCCATGTGGGAATTATGACGAAGGTTATTATTTTGAAAACTTCCGCAAAAGTGATTAAAAAGTAGCACGGGGCGGATTTGAACCGCCGACCAAAGGCTTATGAGTCCTCTGCTCTACCCCTGAGCTACCGTGCCCTTTGAAGAATGCCTCGGATTTTATCCCCCTTGCCGTGGATGTCAAATGGCGGCCCAAATTTCCGCTTTCGCGCCCCCCAAAGCCGCCTATAATTGCGCTCCCCCCGGATTTGGGGATCGCCCCCTTTTCCAGCACTCGCCCACACGAATCCGAATGCCCAAGGTTTTCATCAAGACGTATGGCTGCCAGATGAACGAGCGCGACTCCGAACAGGTGTCGCGCATGTTCGTCGAGCGCGGCTATACCCTGACGGCGCAGGAGGAAGTCGCGGATGTCATCCTCATCAATACCTGCAGCGTCCGCGACCAGGCGGAGCAGAAGGCGCTCGGGAAAATGGGCCACGTCGGGCGCTACCGGCGCGAGAATCCGAACGTCGTTTACGGCTTCCTCGGCTGCATGGCCCAGAGCCGGGGCGCGGAATTGCTCGCCCAGGTGCCGCACCTCGACCTCGTGGCCGGCACGCAGAAATACCACATGGTCGCCGATCACGTGGACACCATCCTCCGCGAGAAGGCCGAACGCCGGATGGACGACCCGCGTTTCTCCATCGTCGATACCGACGAGGAACCCGAATCGCAGAACACGATCCGCGACCACCAGCTCGGCGAGGCCCAGACAAAGGCCTTCGTTTCCATCATGCAGGGCTGCAACATGAAGTGCACGTTCTGCATCGTCCCCTACACGCGCGGCGGCGAACGCGGGCGGCCGATCGCCGAGATCGTCGCCGAAGTCCGCCACCTCGCCTCGCGGGGCGTGAAGGAAGTCACCCTCCTCGGGCAGATCGTGAACCTCTACGGGCGCCACGAATTCCCCGCCGTCGACGGCAAGAGCCCCTTCGTCCAGCTCCTCGAAGCCGTCGACGCCGTGGACGGGATCGAGCGCATCCGTTTCACCTCGCCGCATCCCATCGGCTACAAGAAGGATCTCATCGAGGCCTTCACCTACCTGCCGAAGCTCGCCGAGCACGTCCACCTGCCGATGCAATCGGGCTCGAACCGCATCCTCAAGGCCATGCACCGGCCCTACAAGGCGGAGAATTTCGAGGAACTCTGCGCGAGCATCCGCGCCGCCAAGCCCGGCATCGCGATTTCCACCGACATCATCGTCGGCTTCCCCGGCGAGAGCGACGAGGACTACGCCGCCACCCGCGCCCTCTGCGAGCGCGTCCAATTCGACCAGGCCTTCGTCTTCCGCTACTCCAAGCGCCGCGACACCCCCGCCGCCGAGATGGACGAGGCGATCCAGATCCCCGAGCGGGTCAAGGAGGAGCGCAACCAGGATCTCCTCGGCGTCGTCGACCGCATCATCGAGGCCAAGAACGAAGCCATGGTCGGTCGGCGCGTCGAAGTCCTCTGCGAGGGCCCGAGCCGCCACAACGCCGAGCGCCTCTCCGGGCGCACCCGCACCAACCGCATCGTCATCTTCGACGGCTCGCCCGACCGCCTCGCCGGCCAACTCCTCGACATCGACATCACCCGCTCCACCGGCCACACGCTCTACGGCGACATCGTCATCGCGGGTTAAACGTCCGAACTTTTCCCATCCGGTGATCGGATTCCCCTTAACCAATCACCCATAACGAGCAACCACGCCCCATGACCCGTCACCTCTATAGCGAATTCCTCACCCTCCAGCTCGTCGGCTACCTCGTCGGCGCGCTCCTCGTCGGACTCCACCTCTACGCCTTCCTCGCCCCGGCGAAAACGCAGGAGTTCCTCAAGCAATTCCCCCGGCAGAAGCAGATCGGCATTGTTCTCCTCGTCATCGACCTCATCTGGTGCTTCTGGCTCATCAGCAACATCGACCTCGGCGAGTTCTACACCCTGAAAAGGCCGCTCCAGATGATCATCCCCATCGCGGGCGTCCTCATCATCATCTACGTGGACGAATTCCTCGCCGTCCGCGCCCTCGGCATCCTCCTCCTGCTCCTCGCCTGCCCCATCCTCGAGGCCGCCTTCCTCAAGCCCCCGCTCAGCCGCCTCCTCCTCTCCGGCCTCGCCTACCTCTGGATTCTCGTCGCCCTCTTCTGGGTCGGAATGCCCTAC
>JAHEDC010000051.1 GCA_024641425.1 Verrucomicrobiales bacterium
TGCGACGGCCTTTCACCGGAATACCCTTACGAATACGCTCGGAGGCACAATCGACGAGGAGTTCAGGGTGATCGCGGTGAAGGACCGGGCGAACACGACCGCACAAGTCTGGATGGGCCTTACGATGGGTTGCGCGCAGTGTCATTCGCATAAGTTCGATCCCATCACCCAAGAGGAATACTATCGGTTTTACGCCGTGTTCAATCAGACCGAGGACAGCGACCAGCCCAACGAGTATCCGACCGCACCGACGCCGTCACGCGAGGAGGTCGAGGAAATGGCCTCCCTCGGGGAGAAGATCGCGAAAGTGAAGTCCGCCTTGGCCCGCCCGACGCCGGCGATGAAAGACGCCTTCACGGCGTGGGCGGCGCGGATGCGCGGAGGCGAGGACTGGGTGACCCTGGACCCCGTCGCGATGAAATCGGAGGCGGGTGCGACCTTCACCAAGGAGGCGGACGGTGCGCTTTTCGTGGGTGGCAAGGAGGCGGAAGCCGATGTCTACACGCTCCGCGCGAAAGTTCCTGCCGGACTGAAGTCGCTTGGGTCGCTGCGATTGGAGGCGCTCTCGGACGAACGGCTTGCGAACAAGGGGCCCGGAAGGCTGGGGAATTTTGTGCTTAACGAGATCGAGGTGTCCTTGGATACAAAAGGGGCAGCACCACGGGGACGTTTTGTGAGGATCGAGTTGCCGGGCAGGGAGAAAATGCTGCAACTCGCCGAGATCGAAGTTCTGAGTGGCGGCAGGAACGTTGCCCGCGCTGGAAAGGCGACGCAGTCCAGCACGGACTTCGGAGGCGCGCCGGAGCGGGCGATCGATGGGAATGCGGACGGCCAGTTCACCGCGGGTTCCGTCTCGCACACCGCGGTGTCGGATTCTCCCTGGTGGGAAGTCGATCTCGGGAGTGAGATGGAGATCGAGAAAGTGGTGGTGAAGCCGCGCATCGACGCCGGGCTCTTCTCCCGGCACGACGGCTACGATCTTGTCCTTCTGGACGGCAACCGCGGGGAGGTCACCCGGGTGGCGACACCCAAGGCATCGGGGGAAGGGGAAACGCGTGTTTTCAACGGGCTGCGCCAGATCGCCTTCCGCGGGGCTTCGGCGGATTACGAGCAGCCCGACTATGGCGTCGCGCTCGCGATCGACGGAAAGGATGGCGGAGGACCGGGGTGGGCCGTGGGGCAGGAAGTCGGGAGGGATCACCTTGCCGTCTTCCAATTCGCTGCCGAGCAGACGTTTCCGGAGGGCAGTGAGATCGTGATCGTCCTGAAGCAGCGTTACGCCAAACACGCCCTGGGCCGTTTTCGATTATCGGTCTCGCCGAACAACGATGCTCGGATCCTTTCTCGGGAACTCACCGGAATCCTGGTCAAGGAGGAAGCCCGGAGAAGCGATGCCGAGACCGCGGAACTGTGGGCGGCCTTTCTGGCCGTCAATCCGGACAGCGACCCGCGCGTCGCGCAATTGGCGGCAATGGAGAAGGAACTTGCCAGCTATAAGCCGACGGTGACTCCGATCATGCGGGAACTTCCGGAAGGGAAACGCCGGAAGACGCACATCCTTTCGAAAGGCAACTACCTTTTGCCGGGCGAAGAGGTGAATCCCGGACTGCCAGAGGCTTTTGACCCGGAAGGTTCGGGCGGATCGGATCGGCTGGCCCTGGCCCGCTGGCTTATGGATGCGGAGAATCCGCTCACTGCCCGCGTGGCGGTGAACCGTTACTGGGCGCAACTGTTCGGTCGCGGACTCGTGGTGACGGAAGAGGACTTCGGCACCCAGGGGGCGTATCCGAGTCATCCGGAATTGCTCGACTGGCTCGCGGTCACGTTCCGCGAGGATCTGAAATGGGACATGAAAGCGCTCCTGAAATTGCTCGTCCTGTCCGAAACCTACCGGCAGAGCGCCGTCGTCGATCAGGCGAAATGGGATCAGGATCCCGATAATCGCCTGCTTGCCCGCGGTCCCCGTGTGCGCTTGAAGGCAGAGATGGTGCGCGACCAGGCTCTGGCGGTGAGTGGCCTCCTGAGTCGCAAGATGTTCGGCGAATCGGTTTTTCCTCCTCAACCCGACGGACTGTGGCGCGCCGCCTTCAATGGAGAACGCAATTGGTCGACAAGCCAGGGTGAGGATCGCTACCGGCGCGGGCTTTACGTCTTCCTGCGGCGGTCGGTTCCCTATCCCAGCATGATCACCTTTGACGCTCCGAACCGGGAGCTCTGCACCATGCGCCGGATTCCGACAAATACCCCCCTCCAGGCTTTCGTCACCTTGAACGATCCCGCGTATGTTGAAATGGCTCGCGCTTTCGCGGGGCGACTCATTCGCGAAGGCGGTTCGACGCCAGAGGAACGGATTCGCCGTGGGCTCCGGCTTTGTCTCCTGCGTTCCCCTTCCGACGCGCAGGTGGAACCGCTCCTCGAACTCTTCCAATCCGAACTCGCCCATTACGAGGGCTCGCCCGAGGATGCGAAGATTCTTGCCATCGATTCCGTTACTCCCGTTCCCCAAGGCGTCGATCCCGCCGAACTCGCCGCCTGGACGGTAGTTGCGAACGTGCTCCTCAATCTCGACGGCATGATGATGAAGTAAGTTTTCCGTTTTGATCCTCAATTCCTCAGTAAATCCCACCGACACACAATCCATGACACAATCACGCCGTAACTTTCTCAAAACCGCAGGGGCCGCCGCGCTGACTGCTCCCTTTGTCACGACAAACCTCCGGGCGGCCTCCCCGAACGGGAAACTCCGACACGCCAGCTTTGGCGGCAACGGAATGGCCTGGGGAGACATCAATAGTCTTGCCGGACATTCGAATTTCGAACTGGTCGCGGTGGCCGATGTGGATTCTCGGAATTTCGCGCAGGTGAAGGCGAAGTTCCCCGCCGCGCGCGTCTACCAGGACTGGCGTGAGCTACTGAACAAGGAGGCCGATAACATCGATTCGGTGAATGTGTCGACGCCCGATCACATGCACGGCCCGATCGGTCTCGCCGCCACCGCGCTCGGCAAGCATATCTACGGCCAGAAACCGCTGACCCAGAATCTCCGCGAATGCCGGGCCATTACGGAGCGGGTGCGGGAGAAAAAACTCATGTCGCAGATGGGGATCCAGATTTCCTCCGAGTTCACCGAGCGCTTCGCGGTGGAGATGGTGCACACCGGCGTCATCGGGAAGGTGACGGCCGTCCATAGCATGAGCAACAAGACATGGGGCGATCCGAACCCCGTGCCGGCCCGCGAGGACAAGGTGCCAGATGGGCTGGACTGGAATCTCTGGCTCGGCGTCGCGAAGGAGCGCCCGTTTATCGAAGGATATTACCATCCCGGAAACTGGCGTAAGCGCCGTGACTTTGGAACGGGGACACTCGGTGACATGGGGTGCCATATCTTCTCCGGTTGGTTCCGTTCTCTCGGCCTCACGTCGCCGGTCAGTGTGAAGTCAACGGGCCCGCAGGCCGGGCCGGACAACTGGGCCGTGAACGGTCGCGTCGAATACGTGTTCCCGAAGACGGAATTCACCGACGGCGAGACCGTGCCGGTGACCTGGTACGACGGGAGTTCCCGTCCGCCGAAGGAGATCGCCGATCTCGTTGAAGGTAAGGTCCCGGGTCAGGGGAGTATCATCATTGGAACCGAGGGCGTCGTTCTCGCTCCCCACATGGAGACGCCCAGCCTTTACCGTGGTGGAATGAAACAGAAGGATTACAAGTATCCCAAGCTCGAGCCACGGAACCACTATCACGAGTTCGTTGACCGTTGCCTCGATGGAGAAGGGAAGCCGTCGGCCAATTTCGACTACGCGGGGCCGCTGACCGAATCGGTGCTTCTCGGCTGTCTGGCCTCGGTATTCCCGAACGAAGAACTAAAGTGGGATGCCGGCGCGATGAAGTTCACCAACTCCGAAGAGGCGACGAAGCTCGTCCATCGCGATTACCGTCAAGGCTGGGAAATCGCGTTCTGATCGACTATCCTTTGCCATGAGCGCGATTCTCGAACAGCAACTCCTCGCCCAGACCCGGCGGCATTTCCTCCGGAACTGCCAGCTCGGCCTCGGTGCCATGGCTCTGGGGCAACTGGGCTCCCGGGCGTCGGCGGCGGGGCCGGCCGCTGCGGAGATCGTGAATCCCCTCGCGCCGAAACAAGGGCCCCTGGCACCGAAGGCGAAGCAGGTGATCTATCTGCATATGGCGGGATCGCCACCCGTGCTGGACATGTTCGACTACAAGCCCGAACTGGCGAAGCACAGTGGCGAGCCCTGTCCGGACTCGTTTATCGCGGGGAAACAGCTCGCCTTCATCAAGGGGCATCCGAAGCTTCTTGGCTCGCCCTACAAGTTCAGCCAGCACGGGAAGGACGGTCGCTGGTTGTGTGAGTTATTCCAGCATTTCCCTGACGTCGTCGACGATGTCACGGTGGTGAAGTCGATGTTCACCGATCAGTTCAACCATGCCCCGGCCCAGCTCATGCTCTACACCGGAAGCGCGCAGTTCGGGGGCGCTTCCATGGGGGCGTGGGCCACCTACGGGCTTGGAAGTGAGAACGAGAATCTACCGGGCTATGTCGTCCTGCTCTCCGGGGCCTCGGATCCTTCCGGGGGGAAAAGTCTCTGGGGCAGCGGATTCCTGCCTTCCGTCTATCAGGGAGTGCAATGCCGCGCCGTGGGGGAACCGATCCTCTACGTGACCGATCCGCCCGGTATGGGGCGCGATGTCAGGCGCCGGAGTCTCGATGCCTTGCGGAAGCTCAATGATTACGAACTCCAGACCGTGGGGGATCCCGAGACCCTGTCCCGCATCAGCCAATACGAGTTGGCCTACCGGATGCAGATGGCGGTGCCGGAGGTCATGGATATCGGGAAGGAGTCGGCGGCCACCCTGGAGGCCTACGGCGCGGTTCCGGGCCAGGCTTCCTTCGCGAACAACTGCCTTCTCGCGCGGAAACTCGTCGAGGAGGGTGTGCGTTTCGTCCAGCTTTTCGACTACGGTTGGGACATCCACGGGACCGGGAGTGGCGACGATCTCATGACGGCCTTCCCGGGCAAGATGAAGGACATCGACAAGCCGATGACCGCGTTGATCAAGGATCTGAAACAACGCGGATTGTTGGAAGACACCCTCGTCGTCTGGGGGGGCGAGTTCGGGCGCACGTCGATGAACGAGGAACGCAACGGTTCGAAGTTTCTCGGACGCGACCACCACCCCGGTTGTTTCACAACCTGGATGGCGGGCGGTGGCGTCAAGCCCGGCCTCGAATACGGTGCCACCGACGAACTGGGCTACAATGTCGCCGAGAATCCGGTCAGTGTCCGGGACCTGCAGGCGACGGTCCTGCACCTTCTCGGACTTGATCCCCACAAGTTGAGTTACCCTTTCATGGGGCTCAACCAGCGGCTTATCGGTCCTGCGGAGGGACCGAAGGTGATCGCGGATATTCTGACCTAGGGAGTCTCCGCACCCGTGGCGATGGCTCGGCAGAGAATGCGGGCGAGATCACCGGCGGCACGTTGGCCGAGGTCAAGGACTTCCGCGTGGGTGATTTCGGCGGCAGAAAGTCCGGCCGCCCAGTTGGTGAGGCAGGAGAAACCGGCCGTCTCGAGGCCGAGTGCCCGCGCTTGGATGGCTTCGAGAACGGTGGACATGCCGACGGCGTCGGCTCCGAGGGTGCGGGCCATGCGAACTTCGGCAGGCGTCTCGTATTGCGGCCCGAGATTGCCGGCGTAGACACCGTCGACGAGGCGCACGCCCTCGGTTTTGGCGGCCTCGTGGAAGCGATTGCGGAGGGCGGCCGAGTAGATGGCTGACATGTCGAAGAAATGCGCGCCGCCGAGGAGCGGGGTCTGGCCGGTGAGATTGAGGTGGTCGGTCAGGGCCATCCACTGGCCGGGCGCGAATGCGGGATTCACGGAACCCGCGGCATTGGTGAGAACGAGCCGCTTTGCGCCGGCGGCGGCCAGGAGGCGGACGCCGGCCGTGACATTCCGTGCGCTGTGCCCTTCGTAAAGGTGGACGCGACCTTGCGCCGCCAGTACGCGCGTGCCGCCGAGGGTTCCGAAGACGAAGCGGCCCGCGTGCCCCGCTACTTTCGATACCGGAAGGCCTGGAATTTCCTCGTAGGACACTGTCTCGGCGATTTCAATGCAATCGACGAAGCATCCAAGGCCGGAACCGAGCACAAGGGCGAACTGCGGAGCGAAGGCGCGGACCCGCGCGGGCCAGGCCTCCGGGGTGAATTCGTTGGGAGGCGTCTGCATGGGGCGATGCTGGCTTCTCAAGGGCGCGTCGTCAATGATCGAAGGAGTTGGTAAAGCATCTCCAGGCGCGGAAGGTTGGCACCCGCAGCGGTGGCACGTCGAACGGGTTCTCCCCAGATGGCCTCGACCTCGACCGGTTTGCCCGCGAGATAGTCGATGAGACTGGATGGCTTGTAAGCCCGCATCGGGCGGGTGACTTCGACTTGCTGCTCGATAAGCGACTCCGGGAGGCAGTGCCCGACAGCGGCGGCTCCGGCGATGACCTCGGCCATGAGTGCCCTGACGAGAGCCTCCATCCCGGCCTCGGCGAGGATCGCCCGAACATCGATGCCGCCGGCGGCGATGGAAAGGCCATTGAACGGAATGTTCCAGACGAGTTTCCGCCAGCGTTCACTGGCAAGGTCGTTGGTGGTGCGGCATTCGATGCCGCTATCCCGCATCATCGCCTCCAGTGCGCGGAGCCTTGATCCGGCGGGACGCCCGAATTCGCCCATCGAAATGAGCCCCGATGCGGAATGATCGACGACTCCCGGTGCGGTGCGGTTGATACAGACGAAACAGAGTCCGCCCGCGACGTGCTCCGGGCCAAGGTGTTCGGCAAGGAATTCCTCGTTTCCGAGACCGTTTTGAAGTGTGACAACGAGGGTGTCCTCCTTGAGAAGCGGCGCGAGCAGGGCCGGGAGGGCAGGGTTTGCGATTGCCTTCAAGGCCACGAGAATGTAGTCACAAGCACCGATCGAGGATCCGGAATCGTGCGCATTCACTGGGCTTACGGAGAATCCGCCATGAATGCTTTTCGCGCGGATTCCGTGCGCCCTGACGTGCTCGAAGTCGCTGCGGAGGAGGAAATGGACCTCGTTGCCTCCGTGGGCGAGGCGCCCCCCGTAGTAGAGGCCGATCGCGCCGCAGCCGACGATGGCAATTCTCGGAGCGGGCATGACGCTCTAGCGCTCCGGGTGGAGCAGGTCCATATACCAGGCGATGAGATCCCGCCCGAAGAAGAGCCAGACGACGGCGCCGAGGGCAAGGTAGGGGCCGAAGGGGATGCGGCTGGACCATTCCTGCTTCCCTACGAGGCGCAGCGGGAGCGCGACAAGGGTGCCGACGACAGAGGCGAGGAAGATGGTGAAAAGGACGGCCTGCCAGCCTAGGAATGCCCCGATCATGGCGATGAATTTCACGTCGCCGAAGCCCATGGCCTCACGGGAGTAAACCATGCGGGAGGCGAGGCCGCCGATTGCTTTCAGTTCACCGAGTTCCGTTTTGCTCGCGCCGATGAGGATATGTTCCATGTGGACCTCGACGGGCACCTTCTCCGTCCGCGCTCCATTCAAGGAGACTTCCTGGCACTCGAGGCGGACGAATTCGGTGCCACAGAAGAAGAGTTCCTCCCATGGATAGGGTTTTCCATGGACGGTGAGTGTCGGATTCTCGTCGTTGCCCTCCTGGGTGATCTTCCATGCTGCGGCCTCGCTGAAGGACTGCGTTTTTTTCCCGAAGGCAAGTTTGCCGAGAACGACGACGAGCCAGAGGAGTCCGAAGCCGGTCGCGGCTCCGAGAGCGGAAAGTCCGAGACCGGCGAGATGATTGTCAGTCCCCATGATGGCTGGGACCGCGAGTGCTCCCACAAGCCCGGCGATAGTGCCTCCGACCGTAATTCCGTCGGGAATGATGAAGTGCTCGAAATCGATGAAGGTGGCGGTGATCAGGAGGGCCATGAAGACCCAGTAGACGAGCGCCATTTGCCAACCGTCGAGACCGCCGCACCACTGCCAGACGACCAGGAAGACGGCGGCGGTGAGGAGTTCGACGAGCCAGTAACGGATCGAAATCCGTCCCTTGCAGTTTGCGCACCGGCCCCGAAGCAGAAGCCAACTTACAAGCGGGATATTGTTATACCAGGGGATCGCGTAGTTGCAGGATGGACAGAATGAGCGGCGCGGGTTGTTCACGGAAAGTTCTCGGGGCACCCGGTAAATGCAGACGTTCAGGAACGATCCGACCGTCGCCCCCATCGCAAGGGCGGTGAAGACGAGAAAGGGGGCGAGAGCCGCGTAGTCGATCGCTTCCTCGGCTTCAGGGGCGGACGCAAGGGCGAGAATGCCTGAGGCGAGCATGCTTGGCAGATCCATAAAGTTCACTTTGCTTGAAAATTGGGATATACTAGTCCCCCGAACTTGGATTGTGAAGCAATATTTTACAAAAATCATACTAACCATAACCTGCTGTGGGGGAATGCTGGCACCTGCGGGCTGCGAATCGACGCCCAAAAGAGTCGCGGGGCGTTCCGATGCGGGAGCGGCAGGGGTCGCCGTGGGTTCAACGACGATGACGCTTGAGGAATTCCGAACGCAGAGTCCACCCGGGAATTTCCTTTCTACCCGTAGGCTCGTTCCGGCCAACCGCTTTGCGAGGGAAATTCGCTGGGAACTGGCTTACGGCACGCCGCGGAATATCACCGGGCGTCCGCTTTATCCCCCGGACATGCCCTGCCTGTTGGACAGCGACACGGCGAGGAAACTCGGCAAGGCGCAGGAAAGGCTTCGCGAGAGTGGAGTCGGGCTCCTGATCTGGGACGCGTATCGTCCGACAGCAGTGCAGCGGAAACTATTCGCGTCCGCAGGCAACTCCGGGTTCGTCGCGAATCCCAGTTACGGATATTCGCGCCATGCCAGCGGAAGGGCCGTTGATGTGACACTCTACGATCTGGGGACGGGGAATCCCCTCCGGATGCCGAGCGGTTTCGATGATTTTTCTGACCGGGCCTCATCCACCTACGGGGGCGGCGATCCGGAGGTTGCTCGGAATGTCGCATTGCTCCGGAGCACGATGAAAGCTTCTGGATTCGTCGGGATCGAGGTGGAATGGTGGCATTTCGAGAATGCGGACTACCAGCTTTACGACATCCCGCCCATTGACCCGGCCGGGTATGGCATCCGCATTCCCGATTAGATGATCGATCAATGCAAGAGAAACTCACCCAGCACGATTTCGCCCTCGGCCTCGTCCGGAGGCTTCGCGAGAAGGGCCATACCGCGTACTTCGCCGGAGGCTGTGTTCGCGATGCCTTGCTTGGCAAGGAACCGAAGGACTACGACGTGGCCACGAGCGCGCTCCCGGAAGACGTGGTGGCGCTTTTCCCGCATTCCCGGAGCGTGGGCGCGCATTTCGGAGTCATTCTTGTGCGAGAAGGCGGACACGATTACGAGATCGCTACGTTCCGCTCGGATGGCGAGTACCGGGATGGACGGCGTCCGGACGCGGTGACGTTTTCGGGGGAGGAGGAAGACGCGCGGCGCCGGGACTTCACCATCAATGGGATATTTTTTGATCCTATTTCGGAAAATGTAGTGGATTATGTTGAGGGTCAGAGAGATTTAAAAGACGGTATCTTGCGAGCGATAGGAGATCCGGTGGCACGCTTCAGGGAGGATCACCTGCGGATGCTCCGGGCGGTGCGTTTCGCGACAATGCTTGATTTCGAGATCGAGGAGACGACCTTCGCCGCGATCCGGCAGCACGCGGACGACATTTCGAAGATCAGCGCCGAGCGGGTGCGGGACGAGATCAGCCGGATTTTCGTGGGGCCGGGCCGGGTGAGGGGATTCGACCTTCTGGTCGAGACCGGCCTCATGGCGCGGATCTTTCCGGAAATCCTTGATCTTCAGGGCTGCGAGCAGCCGCCGCAGTTCCATCCGGAGGGCGACGTGTTCGTTCACACGCGGCTTATGCTGAGCCTCCTGCCGGAAAAGATTTCGCTGCCACTCGTCCTGAGCGTCCTCTTCCACGACATCGGGAAGCCCGCCACCTACAGCTATGACGAGGCGAACGAACGCATCCGCTTCAATGGCCACGACAAAGTCGGTGCCGACATGGCAGACGGTATCCTCCGACGTCTCCGCTATCCTGGAAAAGTGATATCAGAATGCGTGGAAATGATCGAGAACCATATGGTTTTCAAGGATGTGCAGAAAATGCGAACTTCCAAGCTCAAGCGTTTCATGGCCCGGGAGACCTTCGAGGACGAGATGGAACTACACCGGGTCGATTGCCTGGGGAGTTGGGGCGGGTTGGACAACCATCTCTTCCTCCGGGAGAAGCAGGCCGAGTTCGCGGCCGAGCCCTTGATTCCGCCCCGGCTTGTCACGGGAGCGGATCTGATCGCGCGGGGTTGGAAGCCCGGTCCGCGGTTCAGCGAGGTGCTGACCGAGATTCAGAATCTTCAGCTCGAGGGGAGCGTGACAACGCGGGAAGCGGCGCTCGCGTGGCTGGAAAATCAGGGTTCGGGGGAATCCGGTTCGTAACGGCCGGCATGGTTCTTCTCCACGGAAGCCCTGCGGGCGGCCTCGTCGAAGGCGGATTGGGCCGAATCGATCTCGCCGAGGGCCTTTCGGGCCCAGCCGAGGTTCTGGTAATATTGGGAGCTCCACGGTCCGCCGGCTGCGATCGCGCGGGTGTAGTGGTCGAGGGCGCGGTGCATTTCGGCATCGAACAATTCAGCGATGCTCGGGTAACCGGCATTGATCGCTAGATCGCGGGCCGTCTTGCCCTCGTTGTCAGCGAGGGCGAGGTTCTCGGGCTGGAGCATGGCGTGGCACTGGTAGTTTCCGATGCTCGTTCCATGTCCGGTGGTCGGGGCGTTCATCATGGCGAGGATGAATTCCTCCTGTCCGTTGAGGGCCGCGAGCATGGCGGCGGTATGGCCATTTTTGTCCTGTAACTGCTCGTCCTGCCAGCCCTGGAGGGCGACGCCGCAGTCGGAATGTCCCTCGATGGAGGCTTTCATGAACGCGGTCTGGCCGGACTTGTCCTGGGCTGCGGTGTTCACCCGGAACTCCGGCATTCGCGGCCCGATCTCGTCGAAGATCCGGACATCCACGCCCGCAATCCGCTGCTTCAAGAGGATAAACGGATCGGGGCGCTGGTTTGGGACTGTTGCGGTAGGATTGCCAATCGATTCGGCTTTAGCGATCAGACTGTCGGGGTCGACCGCTTTGGTCTCACGGCGGACAATCGCGAGGGCGGTTTCGAATTCGGAGAGAGCCTTGATGACGGCGGGCTGGTCGTTCTCGGCGGCGTGCATGACGGCGGTGCGGCCCTGCGCGTCAGTGTCGTCTCCGTTCGCGCCGAGGAGGATGAGGGAGAGGACGGTGGAGACGTGACCGTTCCGCGCGGCGGCTGCAAGCGCGGTGACTCCGTTCGAATCCTTGTCGTTCACATCGGCACCCTCCTTCAGTAACTCCCGCAGTCGCCCCGTCTGGCCCTTGGAAGCGGCCTCGATGAGAGGATCCGCGCCGAAATCCGCCGTCCCGATTTTTTTGGCGGAGGCGGCGAGGACAAGGCGCTCGATCTCCTCGCGGTTCGAAGTGCCGAGGTGATCGGTCGTGGAGCGTCCCGCCGCATCGGCGATCCGGGGATCGGCTCCGGCCTCCAGAAGCATTCGCACGATTTCGACGTAACCTCCATGCGCGGCGAGCATCAGCGAAGTGAGGCCCTTACCCGGCCAAGTGTAGTCGATTTCTCCCACCGTAGTATCGCGGGAGGACGCGCCGAAGCGGCTGACGATGGAATAGGAATCCGCTGTGATTCCGGAATCACGGGCGTTCACGTTGGCCCCGCCGTCGAGCAGGCGCCCGACGGTTTTTGTCTGCCCGGTGGCGCTGGCGAGCATCAGAGCGGTGATGCCGTGGCTGAGCGGCCGTTCGATCTCCGCTCCCTCCGCCAATAGGTAGTGGACGCCACCGCTGAGGCCCAACCCGGCCGCCCAAACCAAGGGCGTGGCTTCATTGACATCCGCCCCATGCCGGACGAGGACCGCCGCCGTGGGCAGATCGTTCCGGAGGATGGCATCGAACAATGCGGTGCGGCCCAACCCGTCTTCCGCGTTCGGATTTGCGCCAAGAGCGAGCGCGGTTTCCACCAGTCCGATATTCCCGGATTTCGCGGCCCGGAAGAGGAGAGGATTCCGGAGTAGGAAGAACGCGGTCACGGAGAGCAGCGCGAGCGTTCCGGCGATCCGGAGGCCATGGGCTCGGGGGGGCGTGGCCTTTCGTCCGGAGAGCGCGAGCCAGCAGCGCCGGAGAATCCAGGTATCGAGAACCAGTGAGACGACGGCTGAAAGGACAAGGGCACGGGTTACAATGAAGCGCTGCGTGAGAAAGGAAGAGCCCTCCAGCCAGGATAAACCGAGGAAGCAGAGTCCAAAGATGCTGAAATTCAGGGCGAGCAGGGGAAAGGTCGCCGCGTCGGCGAAGGCGAGACCGAGGCCCGAGCGGTCGCCCTCCCGCATCCGAAGGCGGTTCATTTCGGCCATGCCGAAGACGGAGGCGAGAATGGCGGGCGCGATCGCACTGCAAAGCCAGGGCACTGTGTCCCAGGTCGGTTCCTCGTAGTAAGCGTAGATGGTCGTACCGAGCAGGATGAGGGCAAGCACCGCGAAGACAGCGCCGATGATGGCCGTCCCGGAAAAATGGGGGATCCGGCCTCCTGCAATTTCGGGCTCCCGCACGGGCGGTTCTGAGAGCGGTGCGGGATCGGCAACGCCCTCGACGGCGGTCTTCACCTCGCTCGCCTGCTGGTAGCGGAGTTCCGGTTTCCGCTCCAGGGTGCGGAGGACGATCTCATCGAGGCGGACATCGACCCTGACCCGGTGCGAGGGTGCCTCGAAGCGTCCCAGCGGGAGGCTGCCGGTGAGCATCTCGTAGAAGACGACGCCGAGGGAATAGATGTCGGCGCGGTGATCGACGGCGTGGGTGCCTTCCATCTGTTCCGGAGCCATGTAATGCGGCGTGCCCATGACCTGCTGCGTCTTGGTCAGGGTGTGGCCCGGCTGGGCGGGGTCGAGGAGACGCGCGAGGCCGAAGTCGGCGACCTTCACCCGGCCACGGGTGTCGATGAGGATGTTCTCCGGTTTGATGTCGCGATGGACGACGCCCTCGTCGTGCGCGTATTGCAGGGCCTCGCAAAGTTTCGGAACGATGGCGAGCGCCTGGCCGGGCTCGAGGCTGCCCCCGTGCTGCAGTTGCCGGAGGTTCGCGCCATCGACGAATTCCATGAGGAAATAGAAGTAGCGGTCGGTTTCGCCGAAATCATAGATCGCGACGATGTTCGGGTGATTGAGCCTTGCCAAGGCCTTGGCCTCGCGCTGGAAACGCTCACCGAAAGAGAAATCGGTCGCGTTTTCGCGGGGGAGGAGCTTCAGGGCGACGAAGCGGTCGAGCTGCGGCTGCCGGGCCTTGTAGACGATCCCCATGCCCCCGCGTCCGAGGCATTCGAGGATCTCCAGGCCTGGAAATTGCGCGGCGAGGTCCCCGGCGTCGGGTGCCGGGGGCAGACCGCCGGAAGGGTTGGTCGGGGAGAGGGCTTCGGCCATGAGACAGCGCGGGCACAGGCCGTCGGTTTGCGCGGAGGGCAGCGTCGCGCCGCATTTCGGGCATGAGAGCGGAGTGGAGGATTCGGGTGATGGTGATGACTCGTTCATACCGGCTTCCTGACACGGAAGGAGGGAAAGGTTACGGGGGATTTGTTGATTCGGGCATTCTGGGATTCGGTTTTAGGAAAGGGCGGCGAAGAGGGATTGCATCTCGTCCTCGACGGCCTGTGGATCCTCCAGAGTGCGGCCGACTTCGTTCCGGATGGCCTGCCGGTAACGCTGTCGGAGCCGGTGGATGGCCACCTTGAGCGCGTTTGTCTCCATGCCGAGTTCGGCGGCGAGGGCCGCCTGATCGCCGTGGGATGATTCGCCCGTGAGCCAGGGCTTGAGCTTTTCGAAGCGCGAGGCGTTCCCTTCGGTCGTGAATTCCTCCCGGAGGACCTCGAGGGCGCGGGCGAGGACGGTCAGCGCCCACTGGCGGTCGAAGGAGGCGTCGGGAGTGAGCGCCGCGTCGTCCGCTATGACCAGCGAGGGCGAGCAGTCGTTCAGCTGTTCCGCATCCAACGCAAGCGGCGCGATCCCGCCGCCGCGCCGTTCCCGGTTGGCGTGCTGGCGCTGGTTGGCGATGAAATGCTTCAGCGCCCCGATGAGGTAGGAACGGAAGCGCCCGCGCTCCCGCTCGATCCTTGCGAGGGGATCGCCCGCGAGTAGGAAAGCGAAGAACTCGTGGGCCAACTCCCGCGCCGCATCGGGACGCCGACCGTCCCGGATGAGGAAGGCCACAACGGGGGCGTAGTAGTCGGCGCAGAGGTCGCGGAGCGCCTCGCCGGCCCCGGAATCCGTCGCCGCGCCCTTCGCGGAAAGGACGCGCGTCCACTGCGTGGTGCGGAAGGATCCGGTGGAAGGAGTAGTTTTGGAAGCGCGCACGGGGCCGGTGTCGGGAAGGGCGGAAGGCAATCCCGTCGAACGAAGGGTAAGCCTTCGCCGGAAGGGACGTCAACTTCGCCCGCATGGTGCCGTCGCGATCCCGCCGGTTGCTTTGGTCCGGCTCCCGTGACATTTCCCGTGAACCGTCTCCTCTCTCAGGGTCCGATGAAAGCACATTGTCTGCTTCCCTTCTCTCCGCTCTGCTCGCCGGGATCACTTCCTCTCCCGGTGCCTTGAGCGATGACGCGGAGCGTGACTTGCTGGAGACGGCCGAGCGCTGGGGCGTTCCGCAACCGGAGGAGGGATCGAAACGGGTGAAGTTCGGGCACTCAGCTGCTGTGCCAGGGACATGCGAAAATCGGGAGAGCGTTGATCGAGAGATCGATCAAGGAAGAGGCGAAGGCGATGGAATGGAAACGCTCTCGCGAGATCGTCGCGGATGCCGTGGCGATGCGCCGGAAAGACGGCAACTAACCCCGCGGCGGGATGCGGCTGCCACGGGATTTCTACCGAGGCAGGAAGATATCGTCCTGTTCGAGGCCGGTGAGCTGGCGGAGTTTCTTTAGGAGGAGGAAAAGGGTGGCGACCATGACGGCGAGCATGGGGATGCCGATGACGGCGAAACCGACGCCGGTGAGTTTACCGATGGCCTCATTGTAGGCGACCTGGTCGCTTTCCTTGCCCTTGAGGAAGTAGAGGGCGAGGAAGAAATTCATGACCGAGCTGGCAAACATGCTGCCGGCGAGCATGAGGGTGGCGTTGAAGCGAAGTTTCGCGTAGGCGGTGCCGTTGCTATTGCGGGCGATGGCTTTGTCGATCCGCTTCAGGTCGAAAAGTTCGGGGCTGAGGAGAAAGATGTTCAGCAGCGGCTTGGTCGTCCAGTGGGAGCCGAGGATGGCGACGCCGAACATGAGGGGGATAAGCGCCTCCTTGAGGGCAAACCAGGTCGCGTTGGCCTGGGCGAGACCGAGCCCGCCGGTGAGAAGGATGCTGACCAGTCCGAGGAGGGAGAAGAAGTTCGCCTTTTTCCGGGTGCAGGCGAACCAAATGCCGTAGCCGAGCGGCAGGGAGACGGCGATGATCATGGCCCAGAGCGGGCCGATATGCCACAGCCTCGCATCGGCAGCTTCCGGTCGTTTGCTGAGGAAGTTCAGGACAACGACCGGAATGAGGACGTTGACGAGAATGTTGGCCAGCGGGTTCTCCGGCTTCGGGCCCGCATTGACAGGGGGCGCGGTGCCGGCGGCTTCAAGGGCAGCCTCGACGACTTCCGCCGTTTCCGGATCGGCGCTCGGAGGAACCTCTTCGGGCATCGTGGAATCGGCGGAAGGGCCGTTCGTCGGGTTTAGACGGTGCCGAAGATGGTCTTGCCGCTGCTCAGGAGGTCGTCGCAGGCGACCTTCATGCGGTCGCAGAGGCTCTGCTCGGCCTTTTTGAGGTAGGAACGCGGGTCGTAGACCTTCTTGATGCCGACCTCGCCGTCGATCTTGAGCACGCCCTCGATGTTCTCGCACATGTGGGTGACGATGGGGCGCGTGAAGGCGTATTGGGTGTCGGTGTCGATGTTCATCTTGATGACGCCGTAGTCGAGCGTCTCGCGGAGGTCGCTTTCGGAAGTGCCCGAGCCGCCGTGGAAGACGAGATCCATTTCGGCATCCGCGCCGTGCTTGTCCATGACGGCCTTCTGGCCATCGCGGAGGATGGTCGGCTTGAGCTTCACGGCACCGGGCTTGTAGGCGCCGTGGACATTTCCGAAGGTGGCCGCGAAGATAAAGCGACCGATCGGCTGGAGCGCCTCGTAAACCTCCACCATGTCCTCGGGCGTCGTATAAAGTTTCTCGATGGGGAGGCCGGAGGTATCGTGGCCGTCCTCCTCGCCGCCGACACAGCCCGCCTCGACCTCGAGAATGATGCCAAGTTCGGCGCATTCCTTAAGGAGTTCCTTGGAGATGACGAGGTTTTCCGCGAGCGGGACGACGGAGCCGTCGAACATGTGGGATTGGAAGAGGGGTCCCTTGCCAGCGGCGATGCGTTCGCGGGAGGCCTGGAGGAGCGGCTTGAGGAAGCCCTCGACCTTCTCCGGGTGGCAGTGGTCGGTGTGGAGGCCAATGAGGACGTCGTATTTTTCTGCCAGCGCGTGGCAAGCCTCGGCGAGGATGATGGCGCCAAAGGCGGCATCCTTGACGGCCGTACCGGAAGCGAATTCCCCGCCGCCCGTGGAAACCTGGATAATCCCGTCGGACTTGGACTCGGCGAAGGCCTTGAGGGCTCCGTTGATGGTCGGAAGGGAAGTGACGTTGATGGCCGGGTAGGCGTATCCACCCTTCTGGGCGGCATCAATCATGGCGGCGTATTGCTTCGGTGTTGCGACTGGCATGGGGGGATTCTTAAGGCATTTTCCGCGCCCCGCAAGAACGGATGTGTGGCAAAACGCGCGATTTTCGCTATGATCCTCCGAATCCGGCCGTGCCGGTTTGTTGCGACCTCTTTCCTCATGATCTCGATCACCCTCCAGATGAAGGCACTTGTGGCGGCGGCGTTTCTTCTCGTTCCCGACGAGGCCGCCGAACTGGATCCCGCGCTCAAGCCGGGATTCGAGGCCTTTCAGGCTGGCAGGTTTGACGAGGCCGCCCGCGTTTTCGCCGTGGGGGCTCAAGCGGGAAAGGAGGCCGCGCAATTCGCCCTTGGAATTCTCTATCAGGAGGGGAAAGGGGTGGAACGTTCGCTCGACACCGCCCTATTGTGGTACCAGAAGGGGGCGGAGCAGGGACACTTGCCTTCAGCCTACAATCTGGCCTTGCTGCTGCTTGAAGATCCTTCCATGGAGGAGAAAGGTGCCCGGTGGATGCTTCGGGCCGCTGACGCGGGTTGGGAAAAGGCACAACTGGCAATGGGCGATCTCTACCTTGACGGGCGCGGTGTCGGGCAAAATGTGCGCGAGGGAACCCAGTGGATTCGGAAAGCCCATGATGCGGGGATGGTGGAAGCGACCTTCAAGCTGGGAATGCTCTGCGAGCGGGGTATCGGGCAGGAAGCGGATCCGAAAAGGGCGCTTGCTTATTTCGAGGAGGCTGCGAATGCCGGTTATCTTCCCGCCATGCTCTATCTCGGAGCGAAATGGCGAACAGGCGCAGGCGGGCCACCCGACTACGCGAAGGCGCGGGAGTGGTACCGGAAGGCAGCCGCGGACCATCAGTCCGGGGCCGGTCAACTCGGGATCGGTGAGATGTGCGAGCAGGGGCTTGGCGCGGAAGCAGCCCCGGAAGAGGCGTTGGAATGGTACCGTAAGGCTGCGGAAAGTGGCGAACCTCTCGCCTGGAATAAGCTCGGGTTTTTCTATGAAAAGGGGATTGGAGTGAAAGCGGACTCGGCCAGGGCGTGCGAATATTATCGCAAGGCGGCGGAGGCCGGGCTGACCGTCGCGATGTTCAACCTGTCGGTTTTCTATGACCATGGAACCGGGGTCGAAGTGAATCCCGTGAAGGCGATCCAGTGGCTGCAGAAGGCGGGGAACGGCGGGTTGGCCGTGGCCCAGAACGAGATGGGCTTGCGGTATCTGTCCGGGCGCGGCCTGCAGCGCGATCCGGTGGCGGCCTCCGCGTGGTTCCAGCGCGCGGCCGAGGAAGGATTTGAGAATGCCTACGTGAATCTCGGGCTAATGTATCAGGGCGGCATCGGGGTGCGGCGGAATCTCAGTGCGGCCGCCGATCTGATGGCGCGCGCGGCGGCAGGCGGCAACGCCTTTGCCCGAGTCAAGTTAGCGGAAATGGTTTATCGCGGATGGGGCGCGGAGGCTGAACCGGTAAAGGCTTACGCGATTCTGCTCGGCATTGAAGAACGAACCGACGTCGACGAGAATATTCGTGAACTCGCCGCACCAATTTCCGCGGAGATCCGGTTACGCCTCAGTGAGAAGGAGATCGCGGAAGCCAAGAGACTTTCGAAGGAGGACTTCGAGTTCGGGAGGACCGAGTCGCCGGAAGGTAAGAGGCCGGCGGGAGGGTGAACCCTTGAGGGGAGGGCATCCGCAACTTCCCGGAAGGCTCGGTGTTCCATGAAAAGAAACCCCATTGAAAGCCATCGTATTGACCATGATCTCCATCCGAAACATCTTCGCCTCCACCGCCGCGATCTCCGTGAGTGGTCTCTTGTCTTTCGGTTCGTCCTTCGTCCGCGCGGATGACGAGGTTCCTCCGCCCCCGCAAGGGGAAGGCAAGAAGGAGGAACGTCCGAACTGGCGCCGGGATGGCGATGGCCGTCGTTCGGGGCTCGAGTCGCCCTTTGACTCGCTCAGCGAGGCGGAGAAAGCGGAGTTGCGCTCCGCAATGGATGCCGTGTGGCACGATCCCGGCGTCCTCGCCGCGCGAGAGGCGATGCTGCAGGCGATGCAGAAATCGGGGGACGCCTACAAGGAAGCCTTGCGGAAGTCGATGGAGAATTCGAATCCGAAGATTCGCGAGATCCTCACCAAGATGATGGAAAGCCATCCGAGTGGAGACTGGGGCCACCGTCCGGATCGTCGTCCCGAAGAGAGTGGCGAGAAGGGCGCAGGCGGGGGCGAAAAGGATCCTCCCTTTTTCAAGGGACTTTCCGAGGAAGACAGGCAAATCCTCCGTGACGCCCGGGAAAAAGCGGACAAGGACGAGGGGGTGACTGCGGCGATGGCCCGAAAGGAGGCCGCGCAGACGATGGAAGAGAAAATAGAAGCCCTCAGGGATCTCCGGGAAGCTCTCCACAAGGCGATGACGGCAGCGGATCCAAGGGTGAACGATATTCTCAAGAAGCTTCCGGTGCCCGGTCGTGACCGGGGCGACGGGAGAAAGGGAGAGGGCAAGGATCGCAAGGATGACTCCGCGCCTGACGGGAGGGAAACCTCCGCGGGTCGGGAAGGATTCCGGAGAGGCGAATCTCCGCAGCGCCCCGCCTAAGGGCCCAGGGACTTATTTCACTGGGGGTCGTCCTCGTAGGCCGCGTCCGCGAAGCGGGTTTGGCTCCCGATGAAGGTGAGGGAAATCTCGCCGGTGGGCCCGTTCCGTTGCTTGGCGATGATGAGTGTCGCCTTCCCCGCGAGTTCTTCGCGCTCGTCCTCATCGTCGGCGTACCGTTCCGGGCGCATCAAAAGCCCGACGACGTCGGCATCCTGCTCGATGGAGCCGGATTCCCGGAGGTCGCTGATCCGTGGCTGGCCGCCGCCGCGTTGTTCGGGCCCCCGATTCAGCTGAGCGAGGACGATGATCGGGATGCTTAATTCCTTGGCGAGTCCCTTCAAGCCGGCCGAAATCTCGGAGATTTCGAGCTGCCGGTTTTCCTGGGCGCGTTTCGAGGTCGATTTCATGAGCTGGAGGTAATCGACGACGATCATGACGATCCCTTCGCGTTTCATCCGGCGAGCCTTGGCCCGCATCTCCAGAATGCTGATTCCTGGTGTGTCGTCGATGAACATCTTCGCCTTCGCCAGTTCGTCGGCGGCGTTCATGAGCTTGGGGAAGAAGCTCTTTTCCGGCATGCCGTCACGGAGCTTCTGGGCATCCACGCGCGCAC